>WLDR01000166.1 GCA_009704705.1 Actinomycetota bacterium
GATCTCGCGACCGCCACGGCAACCCCGTTTGCTTCGATGTCGGCGTTTACGCCGACGACCCCCCAGGACCGACCGACGTCATTTACCGCAAGAGAGATATCCGTTGAAACAGCCACAGTTTCGCCGGGGCCGAGGTTACCGAACTCGATGGACGACAGCACCAATTCGTTCGCGAAGTTGGAAGAACTAGCCCGAAACCACGTGGCCGCTTCGGCGAGCGTCTGGAGCGGAGACGTTGAAATCGAGATCGACGCGATGACGTCAGAGGCAATTACGGTTGACGTGTTTGTTACGCGCACGGTGACGGGGCACGACGACGACGGCCTAATCGCACACAAAGCTGTTGGGAACATCGCCGATTGAAGCGTGGTTTCGGCGCGGGCTGGTGACCCCGGGACAACAAAGCCCGCGCTGAGTGACGCGAGAGCAAACGAGGCCAAGATGACCAAGCGGGCACTGCGAAGGCGATGTCCACGCATGAGAAGAAGTCTAAACGGCGCGTGCAACCTCAAGGCGGGACTCGGCGCAGTGCGTAGAATCGGGCGCGTGGAAAGTGCGGCGGATGCGCTCAAGACGCTCGGAGCCATTGCAGAGTCGGCACCGGTCGCCGCGCTGGCCCGCGCATTCCGCGCCCGCGGCTTTGACTTGGCGCTTGTCGGGGGGCCTGTTCGCGACGCGTTCCTGGGCCGGACCATCCACGATTTGGATTTCACAACGAACGCCCGCCCCGAACAAATTCTCGAGATCATCCGGCCGCTTGCGGACGCTCATTGGGAAACGGGCCGAGAGTTTGGCACGATTGGCGCCCGAGTGGCGGGCGAAGATGTCGAAATTACGACATTTCGAGCGGATTTGTATGACGGCGTCACGCGCAAGCCGGACGTGACATTCGGCGATTCTCTCGAAGAGGATCTCGTGCGACGCGACTTTACGGTCAACGCCATGGCCCTCTTGCTTGACCCCATTCGGTTGGTCGATCCGTTCGGCGGCATCGACGATGTGGTGGCACAAAGACTGCGCACACCACGTGACGTCACAGCGTGCTTCACCGAAGACCCGCTTCGCATGTTGCGTGCGGCGAGGTTCGTTGCGCAGCTCGGGTTCGTCGTGGACGAGGACATTGAATGGGCAATGCACGAGCTGAGGTTGGACCTCGAACGCATTTCGGCGGAACGCATCCGCGATGAGTTGGTGAAGTTGCTCTGCGCGAACGACCCGGTGCCGGGCATCCAAATTCTGGTTCGCACAGGTCTAGCCGATGTCTTCATGCCGGAGATTTCCGCGCTGAAGCTCGAAACGGATGAACACCACCATCACAAGGACGTCTACGAGCACAGCCTCACCGTGTTGACACAGGCAATTGAGTGGGAGCGGGTTCGCTTCGAGGGCGAACCTCCGAACCTTGTCTTGCGACTCGCGGCCCTGCTTCATGACATCGGCAAGCCACAAACGCGCAGATTCGAACCGGGTGGCGCCGTGAGCTTCTACCATCACGATGTCGTGGGTGCGAAATTGGCCAAGAAGCGCCTTCGCGAACTGAGGTTTGACAACGACACGATTGACGCCGTCGCCCACTTGGTCGAGCTGCACTTGCGCTTCTTCGGCTATAGCGAAGGCGCCTGGAGTGACTCCGCCGTGAGGCGGTACGTGCGGGATGCCGGGGCCGAACTCCCACTTCTGCACATCTTGACCCGAGCTGATGTCACGACGCGCAACCGGCGCAAAGCCGAGCGCCTGTCGTTTGCCTATGACGATCTCGAGCAGCGCATCACAGAGCTTTCATCTCAAGAGGAACTCAACGCGATTCGCCCGGACCTCGACGGGGAGCAAATCATGGATGCGCTGGCCCTGAGACCCGGCCCGGTCGTTGGCCGCGCGTACAAGTTCTTGCTCGAGCTGCGATTGGACGAGGGGCCGCTGGGCGAAGACGAGGCCCGCAAGCGCCTCTTGTCGTGGTGGCAGCAACAGCCGGAGTTCGCGACCGATTCCTAAAGCGTGTAACCTGATGAGGTTGTTCGGTCGTCGCACCTCGCGCCTTCTCCGTTCAGCGTATGTGCAACCCTCCTGCTGCAGACCGTCTGCAGCCGTTTAGTCCGAAGGAGGCGGGTTAGTCATGCATCAATACGAACTCATGGTCATCCTTGACCCCGAGATTGACGAGCGCACCGTCGCTCCGAGCCTCGACAAGTTCCTCAATGTTGTGCGTAACGATGGTGGATCCATCGACAACGTCGACATCTGGGGACGCCGTCGTTTGGCTTATGAAATCAACAAGAAGTCTGAAGGCATCTACGCCGTCGTCAACTTCACGTCCAGCCCCGAGGCCACATTTGAGCTTGACCGCCAGCTGAAGCTCAGCGAAGCCGTCATGCGCACGAAGGTGCTTCGTGCAGAGGAAGCAATCGCGATGGTTGCCGCCGCTGACAAGCTCGCCGCCGCAAAGGCAGCGCGCGCCGCAGCTTCGCCGAAGGCAACCAAGGCAGCTGAAGCTGACGAGAAGGACGCCTGAGTCTCATGGCCGGCGAAACCGTCATCACCGTCGTGGGTAACCTCACGGCAGACCCGGAACTGCGCTACACGCAGAACGGGCTCGCGGTGGCCAACTTTACGATTGCTTCGACGCCGCGCAACTTTGACCGCGCGTCGAACGATTGGAAAGACGGCGAGGCGCTCTTTCTTCGTGCGAGCGTTTGGCGCGAGTTTGCTGAACACGTCGCGGGCAGCTTGACCAAGGGCTCGCGCGTTATCGCAACGGGTCGTCTCAAGCAGCGTTCCTACGAAACCAAGGAAGGCGAGAAGAGAACGTCTATCGAGCTCGAAATCGATGAGATCGGACCTTCTCTTCGTTACGCAACGGCCCAGGTAAGCCGCGCAGCTGGCGGAGCCGGCGCACGTGGCGGTCTTCCCGCGGGCGGCGACGAGCCGTGGGGTCAACCCGCAAGTGCGGGCGCTGACCCATGGAGCACGCCGGGCGTATCGGGAAACGAATCGTTCCCCGACGACACACCCTTCTAACAATCTGATCTGTGCGGTCACGCCGCACTTCACAAACAAAGAGGAATCATGGCTGGAAAGAGCAGCGGCGATCGCCGCAAGCCGCTTCGCGGCAAAAACGCAAAGGCCCTCGCTCCCGCGAAGGCAATCCGTGTCGGCGTCATTGACTACAAAGACGTCGCCACACTTCGCAAGTTCATCTCGGAACGCGGGAAGATTCGCGCCCGTCGCATCACGGGTGTGTCGGTTCAAGAGCAGCGCCTCATCGCACGTGCAGTGAAGAACGCACGCGAAATGGCACTGCTTCCCTACGCTGGCGCCGGACGCTAAGGAGAAGCACCATGTCGAAACTCATTCTGACGAACGAGGTCTCAGGCCTCGGTTCCGCTGGCGACGTCGTTGAAGTAAAGAACGGATACGCGCGCAACTACCTCATCCC
>WLDR01000167.1 GCA_009704705.1 Actinomycetota bacterium
CGAAAGCAAAGCGTCTCGCGCGTCGTCAGGTGAAGCGGGATGCGTTGCGGGAGGCTGCTCTCGCCGCACCGGCGATGACGTCGGCCGAGAAGCCGGGTAAGCCCGCCAAGCCCGCCAAGCCCGCCAAGGTGGTCAAAGAGCCCAAGGTCAAGAAGACCAAGGCTGCGGCCCCGGAATCGTCGGCCTCTAGCACGGCGAAACCTTCGTCTACGTTGAAGGAAGCGGAGCAGCCGACGTCGGCCGAATCGCCCGCGACGACCGAACCAAAGAAGTCGACGTTCATGTCGTACCTTGCTCCGGCATCGAAGGATCCTTCCGACGACGACGTGTCCCGAGTGGAACGCGAAGACAAAGCCGACTAGGTTTTTGTCATGCATAACTTCGTTTCACGCAAAAGCCGCTTCGTCGTAGCGGGCGCCGTTGTGGCGGCCCTCGTCACGGGGTCAGTGAGTGGCGCCTCTGCGGCGTCATCGTCGGGCTCAAACGGTTCCGGGGGAGGTGCATTCTCGGGAGACACCATCGTTGCCACGGCGTGGGAGAACGTCGCGGGTGACTTTTCTGTAGAGCTTCCCCCAATGTTCCACCCAGAGGACCTTGACGTCTATCACTACCGCGTCGGCGTCGAGGGCGGAGCGATCATCGACTTTCAGCCGACAGAGGGACTCGACTCGCTGACAGAGGCCGAGCAAAGCCAGTGGTACGTGGATGCCGGGCTCGCGCCATACGAATTTGAATGGCTTGTCTTTTATTGCCCAGAGATTGCTCCCGGGAGTGCCGAAGAGCCGACCGCCGTATTGAGCGACCCGAGCATCACGCTGGATGAGATTGTTTCTCGATCCGTCGGTGACGCGACCGGCTTCCCCACGTTTGACGGGAACACGTTCTTTACCTGGCATGAGGGCTTCAATGACGGCAGCGCCTTTGAGCCCGAAATTGGTCAGAAGGACTTCCTCGCAGAGTTCAGCTCCAACGTGCAAACGGAGCTACTCAACGAAAACGACCAGCCTTACGGGCAGTATGCGGTTCTGGCCGGGTCCTATTTGGACTTCAGCTGCCCGACCTCGGGCAATCAACCATCGATTGGACGAATCTTGAATTCGTCACAGCCCGATGATTTTGCCGTGAATCGTTCACTGACCATCGGCGACACGATTTTCTTTCAGGGCACCCTTGCCCCGTTGAGCATCCCCACGGTTTACTCCATCCCATCGGCCGGCACCTACATCGGAGTAACTGGTCGCGTTCAGTTCGATTCAAATGCGGCGCTTTGGGGAGTGACACACGTCAATGACGGCGTGCGGGCGTTGCCCGACACGGGAATCGACGAGAGCAACGGCTGGACCGTTGCAGTTGCAAGCGGGCTGTTCGTGCTTGCTGGTATTGCTCTGCTGACATCTCGCCGCAAGCGCGCCCGGTAGTGTGAAGCGGGTGAAGCCCGCATCCAGTTCCCGGTTCGCCGTCATCGCTCTGGTGACTGTCGCGGCCGTGTGGGGTGCCTCGTTTGTGCTGATGAAGCCCGCAATCAACGAACAACCGTTCTGGGACTTCTTGGCCACTCGATTCACCATTGCGACGGCGATCATGATTGCGGTGCGACCCATGGCACTCGCGCAGGTCAGCAAGAGCATGCTGGTTCGTGGCGCAATCCTTGGGGTATTCCTTGGGCTGGCGTACGTATTTCAGACAATCAATCTTGAGCTGACCACAGCGGCCATCACCGGATTCTTGACCGGACTCTACGTGGTCTTGACGCCAATTTTCGCGCGCACGTTGTTCAAAAATCGCATTCGAGCCCAGGTTTGGGTCGGAGCCTTCCTGGCTCTCATCGGTCTTGCCCTGATTTCCATCACCGGATTTTCGTTTGACCTCGGTCACATTTGGGGAATCCTCGGGGCGGTGTTTTTTGCCGCGCACATTGTCGGTCTCGGGCGATGGAGCCCGGGGCTCGACTCGTACTCACTCACGATCATCCAGCTCGCGACGTTGACGTGTGTCTTCTGGATTGGGGCACTTCAAGACGGATACCAAGCTCCGCCCAATTTTGATGTTTGGTTCGCTATCGTCTTCACGGCGGTCTTTGCGACGGCGATAGGTTTCTTCGTTCAGACGTGGGCACAGTCAAAAATGGACGCGTCGCGCGTCGCGGTGATTCTCACGCTCGAGGTCGTCTTCACGGCGATTATGTCGGTGGCTGTGGGGCAGGAAACCCTGCTGCTCAAGACGGTCATTGGCGGTGCGATTATCGTCGTCGCCATGCTCGTGGTCGAGTGGCCATCGCGGCAAAAGGATCCGGTCGCGCCGATTGAACCCATGGTGCACTAGTCTGAAGAGGTCGGCTCTTGACACCACCTTTTTGGTGGGCATCGTTTGTATGTCAGGCGGGCCGGTTCTATCTCACTTCCGAGATGGATAGTCACACTGAGTGAATCGGTCCCGGCCACAGTTTCGTCCGGGTAGTTACGACGGTTGTCGTCGTGGTGCGCGCGGTTAATTCCGCACGCCCGTCACGCTTGGAATCAACGAAAGCGCAACAATGCCTAAGAGCAAGAAACCTGCCGGCGGACGTCCGGCAAAGAATTACGATCCAAATCGTGCCCCAAAAGCGTCGGGAGCTAAAGCGGGAAGCCGCAGCCCGAAGCACCGGGGATATCGTCCCGAGGAAACGACCGAGGCGCCTAAGCGTCGGTGGAGTGCGGACGAGCGCGCGGCGAAAGCTGGTGTGCGGGGTGAGACTCCTGCTCGCACTGAGCGCGCCTCTCGTGATGACCGACCGACACGCGAAGACCGCCCAGCGCGTACCGAACGCGCCGGATATGAACGTGCTGGATCTGATCGTGCTGGATCTGATCGTGCTGGATCTGATCGAGCAGAGCGCCCGTCGCGATTTGGTCGACCAGCTCGAGATGACCGTCCCGTCCGTGCCGAGCGTGGATCCCGCGATGATCGTCCTGCTCGTGCCGAGCGCGGCGAACGTGACGAGCGTCGCCCATTTGCCCGTGGGGACCGCCCACGCTTTGATCACGTTGACCAAGCGCCTCGTGACCGCAACAACAGCCCGAGCCGGGGAGAACGTCCTCGCTTTGACCGCGATGATCGTTCGGCCCGTCGTGACGACCGCGATGATCGTCCCGCACGCCGGAGCGATCGCGATGACCGACCGGTTCGTTCGGCCCGACCCGAGCGCGCTGAGCGTCCTCGTTTTGACCGCGCTGACCGCCCGGCTCGACGCGATGACCGTGACGCGCGACCCGCACGAAGCGCAGATCGATTCGACCGCCCCGCTCGCCGGGATGATCGTTCCGACCGTCCCGAGCGCCGCGACTCCTCGTTCTACCCTGACAAGTCGAACAAGCCCGCGTTTTCTCCAGAGGACGACGTCGTGCTCGAACGCCTCGAGGCGCAGGCCACGCTTGCCGTCGAC
>WLDR01000168.1 GCA_009704705.1 Actinomycetota bacterium
CCTTCGACGAGAAGCTCGGCCATCTCAGAGGTGGTGCGCGCCTTCGCGTGGTGCGCCGGCTCGATATTCGTTCCCGCCGCCTTTACCGCTTCGTGCAAGTGGGCTTGAGCAACCGGATGAGCGCTACAGCAGGACGTTGACATTGGGTCTCCTTAGGGAACAATCACGAGCAATGGCCCAAACTCACGCTATCAGCCTAGAAAAGATTTTCAGCGTGAGGCAATGCGAGAGAACTTGCTAATTGCCAACGGAACGAAGATGACCAACAACAGGGCCGCGCCAATGACGACCGCGGCGGGAGCATTCTGCTGCATCCACGTGTCACCCACTGGCGTGCCGGCGGGAACATTTCCGAACAGTTCACGCACCGCTTGAACGAGTGCAGAGACCGGATTCCACTCAGCAAAGATGCGCAAGGGGGTCGGCAGAGTGTCAGCGGGAACGAAAGCGTTCGAGACAAACGTCAGCGGGAACAGCAGGATGAAGCTCACGTTGTTGATCACTTCAGGGCTTCGCACGCTCATGCCAATGAATGCCATAACCCACGACATTGCGTAGGAGAAGAGCAGGAGCAAAGCGACTGCTGCCACGGCCTGAAGTGGGCCGGAATTGATGCGCCAGCCGACGATGAACCCGGTGACCATCATGACGATGACGGACAACAGATTGATGGCGAGGTCACCGTTCGTGCGTCCGATCAAAACCGTGGCGTTGCTCATGGGCAAAGTTCGGAAACGGTCAATAATCCCGTCTTTGAGATCTTGAGCCATCGCAGACCCGGAATATGTCGCGCCGAATACGACGGTCTGGGCAAAAATACCCGCCATCAAGAACTCGGTGTAGTTACTGCCAGGAATCTGGATTGCTCCGCCATAGACGTAGGTGAAGAGCAATACGAACATGATCGGCTGCAAGAGCGTGAACACCAAAATGTCTGGGACGCGCTTGATCTTGATGAGGTTTCGGCGAGTGGCAATCCATCCGTCGCTCATGAATCTGGCCAGAGGCGAAGTGGGAACCATTACTTTTCTCCCTTGCGCGAGCGACGAGATTTCTTCGAAGGTTCTGCCGCCTCTTCTTCGATGGTGGCCGCGTGGCCGGTCAGCTGGAGGAATACGTCGTCGAGTGTCGGTCGACGCATTCCTGCGTCCGACGGAACGATCCCGCGTTTTCCGAGCTCGCCCAACGCCGTCGCAAGTGCGGCTGGAGCGTTGTCAACGGGCATCGTCAGTGTGCGACCATCCGGTGCGAGAATCGGCTCGCTCGTGCCAAGTTTTGCGAGCACCGCGCGGGTTGCTACTACATTGTCGGCCGCATCGGCTCCCAGAGAAATCTCGATGCGGGCGCCGCCAATCGAGTTCTTGAGCTCGTCGGTCGTTCCCTCAGCAATGACTCGCCCGCCGTCGATGACGCTGATGTGGTCGGCCAGCACATCGGCTTCTTCGAGGTATTGCGTGGTGAGAAGAACAGTGGCCCCGTCGCTCGCGAGAGAGCGAATGACGTCCCACAGTGCGAGCCGACTACGGGGGTCAAGGCCCGTCGTTGGCTCGTCGAGAAAGAGCACACGCGGACGCGCGACCAATGCTCCGGCGAGGTCAATGCGGCGACGCATACCGCCGGAGAAACCCTTGACCGGGCGATTCTGCGCCTCGACAAGGTCGAAGAGTTCGATGAGTTCGGTGGCACGGGCACGACTCGCCTTGGCGCCGAGGTGGTACAAGCGACCGACCATCTCGAGATTCTCGAAACCCGTGAGGTTCTCATCCACCGCAGCGTATTGACCAGAGACCCCGATGATGGGCCGAATCTGCTCCGGATGCGCCTTCACGTCGATGCCGTCGATCGTCATCGTGCCCTCTTCAGGCACAATCAACGTGGTGAGCGCCTTGACCGCGGTGGTCTTACCCGCACCGTTCGGACCAAGCAACCCCTTGATTGTTCCTTGGGGAACGTCAAGGTCGAGACCATCCAACGCATGAACTGGGGGGACACCCTTGGGGAAATAAGTCTTGCGCACTCCGCGCGCTTCAATGAAAGCCACCTAGCGATACTACGCGCGGAATCCGAAAAAAATTTTGCGCTCGGTACTCAATACATCAGCAGCTTGGCCCGCACCGCACGTTCAAATTGAGCAACGTCACCGTGGGCGAGTTTCAGGTCGGTCCAGTCGAGAATCATGCTGAGCTTGCCTTCTGAATCCTCGATCAGCACGCAGGGTTCCCGCCCGTCACTTGCCGCAAGCTGCGCTGGAGTTCGTTCGTTCTTGTGAACGAGAACGAATTCAATGCCCAGCTCACGCTTGAGTGATTGCTCCAAGAGTTTCCACTGCGACTTTTTTGCAAACGGCGAGTGAGTGATGTCACACAGCGTGCACGAACGCGTTCCAATCAGGTGGCCAAAAAAGTAGCCGAGCTCGCCGGCAAGACCGCCGTTCGCGTTGTAGACCCCGATAAGTCTCATGTTCACAACCCTAGGTGTTGCTCAGGGCAACCGGGGGTCCACATGAACCTTGGGTCCGGGGCGGGCGGATGCCCCGCGCACGCCCTCGAGGCGAGAGGGAACATCCGCCAGTGAAACGACTTCGCTCACCAAGAGGTCGGGCACGACCGCACCGGACGCAAAAGCTTGAATCGCCCCAGCGAGACCTGGTGACGCTGAAAGGATGCCGACAACCGTGATGTCGTTGAACACGATGTCGCGCGTGTCAATCATGCTCGGCGTCGGCGAGATTCCGATGAAGACAACTCGCCCGGCCGGTCGAACAAGTCGGACGCAGAGTGCGGGAGCTTCGACCATGCTCGTCGCGTCGATGACCGCGTCAAACTGCTCAACGTGATTCGCCTCGATCTCGTCCTTCTTCCAGATGTGTTGCACACCGAGTTGGCTCGCGAGGTCGAGTGCGTCTTGGCGAACGCCGGCCAGATGCACCTGTGCCCCTTCGGCAAGCGCAAACTGAGCCGCGAGTAATCCGATCGTTCCCGCTCCCAAAATGAGAACCCGATCACCTGGTTCAATTCTTGCCGCTTCAACGGCTCGCAATGAGTTGCCGCCGGGTTCAACCAGTGCCGCTGCGGCCAAGCTCACATTTTCTGGAATCTCAAACGCGAACCGAGATGGGACGACAATTTTTTCAGCCAAGGCTCCGCCCCAGTGCCCGCGAATTCCAAGTTCGTTCCGATCAGGACAGACGTGTTGTCGCCCGTTCTTGCAGAATGAGCAACGACCGCAGCCGAGCATCGTGTCAGCGGTAACCCGCTTGCCCAACCACGCGCTGTCAGTCTCGGAACCGACTTCAACGACTCGGCCGGCCCACTCATGGCCGAGACGAATGGGGAACGTGGTGAAGCCCTGCTGGATGTACGCCATCTCGCCGGTATACAACTCGACATCGGTGCCACAAATGC
>WLDR01000169.1 GCA_009704705.1 Actinomycetota bacterium
ATTGATGAGTCGTTCATTCCCCATGCGCAAACGCTACCGTCTTCGAGCGACAATGGCTCGGTCAGACCTCGAGGTGAAGGCGGAAACAAGACGCTTGTCCCGCACGAGCTTCGCTCGTAGTCTGTGGGGCATGACGACAGGAACCACACCCATCCAGCTTTCTCCCGACCAAAACTTCGAGCACATGATTGGGCAGGGCCACATTGTTGGCAACCTGGTTTTTCTGTCGGGGCAGGCCAGTATCAGCCCCGAGCGCGAGATTGTCGGCATCGACGACATTGACGCCCAGATTCAGCAGGCGATGTCGAACGTCGAACGAGCGCTGAAGGCAGCCGGCTCCGGCATCGATCGCATTTTCAAGATCACCATTTATCTGACCGACATGTCGCACTTCGACCGGGTCTTGACACTGCGCAAGAAATATTTCTCAGCTCCGTGGCCTGCAGACACCACCGTCGCCGTGCAGTCTCTGGCACTGCCCGGCCTCATGGTTGAGCTCGACGTCATCGCCACGACCTACGACAACTAGCAGACACATATGCGGGATGCAGCGAAGCCACAGAAGATGCCTGCTGACCGCGCAAATCGCGCACAATCGCGTGATTGTCGACAACATTGCACAAAAGTGATGTGCCGTAAACATAAGAAAACTAGGGAACTCCTGAGTATTTGCCCAGATTTATAAAGTCTTGGTAACGATGCCGATTCACATTGTTGACAATTCATCGTTTGAGAGTAATCTTTCACACAAGCTACGGCTTAATACACACTACAAAGGAGTAAAATGTATAAACGATCACTAGGAGCTGTGGGCATTGCGCTCAGCGCCGCTTTGGTCTTCACTGGCTGCGCCAGTGGTGCGACCAACGATGGAGCTGACACAGACACCACTGACAGCGCGGCAATCGTCGCAGCAGCCCAGGCTGTAATCGACACGTACAAGGAAGTTCCTTCGACTGCTGACCTCGGCGAGGCAATTGACGTTGCATCGTTGGCCGGCAAGAAGATCATCAGTATCCCAATCGACTCGAAGCTCGAGTTCTACCAGGTTGGCGAGAACTCGATGAAGGCAATCGCCGAGAAGGCTGGCCTCGTTTACGAGACCTTCCCGACCGACGGTAGCGTGACGTCGTTCCAGCAGGGATTCGCTTTGGCAATCGCTGAGAAGGCCGGCGCCATCATCCTCAACGGCCCACTTCCCGAGAACCTGGCTCCTCAGGTTAAGGAAGCACAGGCTGCTGGAGTTCAGGTTGTTCCGGTTCACATCTCGGACCAGTCAGAAGCTGTTTACGAAGACACCCCGTATGAGGCATTCGCCCCATTCAACTTGGGTGCTCGTCTCTCGGCTCTGTACGCCGTGGTTGACCTCAAGGGTGAGCCTGCTCAGTGCCTCGTTCTCGAAGCATCGGGAACGGGTCCTTCGGACGGCATGGTCAAGACCATCACCGACACACTCGCTACCGAAGCTCCTGCTGGTAGTGGCGTTGTGACGTCGTTGAACATTCAGGTTCCTGAGTGGTCGACCGACATCCAGCCTGCAGTTCAGTCAGCTCTTCTCGCTAACCCCGAGATCAACTGTGTTCTGCCTATCTACGACTCGATGGCTCTGTTCGCTATTCCTGGTATCGACCAGGCTGCAGCTGACCGTAACCTCGGCGTCTACTCGTTCAACGGAACCCCTGCGGTTATGAAGCTCATCCAGGAAGGCACCACCATGCGTTCCGATGCAGCCGAGAACCCTGACTGGGTTTCCTACGTGAACCTCGACACGGTGTTCCGCGCCATGCTTGGTGCAGACCCGATCGCTAAGGTCAGCGGACCGCTTCGCGTCATTGACAAGAGCAACGTTGACGAGACGGGTACCCCTCCCGAGAGTGGTAAGGGCTTCGGCAACGAATTCCCAGCTGCTTACGAGAAGCTTTGGGGACTTGGTTGAGTTCAAGCACTAACAGTTCAGTCTCCGGTGGGCGCGCTAACCGCGCGTCCACTGGGGCTGAGCTCCTCAAAATTTCTGGCCTGAAAAAGGCCTTCGCCGGAGTGCCCGCCCTGCGTGGTGTAGAACTCACCATCAAGGCCGGCGAAATCCACGGACTCCTCGGAGCCAACGGATGCGGCAAATCCACCCTCATCAAGATCTTGGCCGGTTTCTACACCGGTGATGAGGGAGAGATCTTCATCAACGGAGTTGAGCACAAGTTGCCACTCGGCCCTCGTGGCCTAAGCGACAGTGGTGTCGCTTTCGTTCACCAAGACTTGGGACTCGTTCCCGCACTCACCATTCTTGAGCACATGGCCTTGGATTCCAATGGCACCGTGCGCGGTTTGCACAGAATTTCGTGGAAAGACGAGCGCAGCCGAGTTGAAAAACTCCTCAGCCGTTTTGACTTGCAACTCGACGTCGACGCTAAAGTCGACACGCTCTCGCCCGTTCAACGCGCCATGGTCGCGATTGTTCGCGCCGTCGCTCGTCAAGAGCAAACAAGCGGAAAAGGTAGCTCGCTCTTGGTTCTCGACGAACCAACCGTCTTCTTGCCCCGCGAAGAAATCAACACTCTTTTTGCCCTCCTTCGCAAGCTGAAGGAACAAGGCGACTCCGTGCTGCTTGTTTCGCACGACCTCGACGAGGTTCTCGAGATCACCGACCGCGTGACGGTCTTCCGCGACGGCGACTACGTGGGAACCCGCGACACCAAAGGTACGACGCGCCTCGATGTTGTCGAAATGATTCTTGGCACACGTGACGTGCAGACCAAGCGCCAGGCCGCAAAGGCGCGCACAGACATTGAGCCTCGCTTGTCGGCTCGCGACGTTGATGGCGAACGCGTGCGCAACCTCTCTATTGAGCTTCGCGCCGGTGAGGTTGTTGGCGTCACCGGGCTCGCCGGCTCGGGATTCGAAGAGTTGCCCGAACTGTTGTTCGGCGCGCGCCCGTGGCGCAACGGTTCGCTGACGGTCAACGGCAAAGATGTCAGTCTGCCCACGCCTCAGCACATGATGGACAACGGGGTCGTTCTGGTTCCCTCTGATCGCAAAGCGGATGGAGGCGCACAAGAGCTCACAGTGCTCGAGAACCTCTCGCTTCCGTTCTATTCGCGCTTCGCAGGTGGCTGGAGAATCAACTGGAAGAACCTTCGCGATCAAGCCGACTCGATCACCAAGAAGTTCAACGTCACGCCGAAAAACATCGACCTCGAACTGGGCAAGCTCAGTGGGGGTAACCAGCAGAAGGCTCTGTTGGGCAAGTGGCTGCAGACCAAGCCCACCGTGATGTTGCTCAACGAGCCCACGCAGGGTGTTGACATCGGCGCACGTCGCGAAATCTTCAAGCTGCTTCGCGCGGCCGTCAGCGACGACATGGCGATTCTGTGTGCCACGTCGGACTACGAGCAATTGGTC
>WLDR01000017.1 GCA_009704705.1 Actinomycetota bacterium
CGCCCGGTGACCCAGCAACCGATGACGCCCTCGTTTGACCTGTTGCCAACCACGATGAGCGACCCGCGATCGAGCGTCGCGTCGAATGTCACACGCCGTCCACCCGCTTCGAGGACCATCGGCTTACCGGGCTCCGTAATGCTCTCGAGCGGAACCGCGACTTCGGTGTCATAGCTGTCTTTGGCGCCCTGAATGATTGCGCGCTCGATCTGCCACTTGCCAAGCCACGCGAACACCGCCGCCACGATGAGCGCGAGCACGAGCATGGCGATCCACTGCGGAGTGAACGCCAGTTGGCGAACGGACACCGGTTTCTTGCGCTCAGACATCATGAGACCACCAGCCCCGGGATGCCCGACTCCGGCACCGCCAACCGCACGCGTTCTGCAGACTCATCGGTGGGTTGCTCGTTGCTCGCGCGCTCCGCGGCCACTCGGTCGAGGTAACTCTGCACCTCCGCGTTGCGGCGGGATGCGTTCCAGCCGAGGATGGGCGCAATCAGATTTGCCACAACCGGTGCCGCTGCGATGCCCCGGTCGGCAGACTCGAATGAGATTCGCATGCGTCGCACCAGAACGTCGTCGAGGTGGCGCACCGACTCGTGTGATGCGGCGAACACTGCCTCGACAGCGAGATGCTCACGCGCACCGGGGAGGGGTTGAGCCAACGCGGGCTCCGCCTCGATCAACTCGACGAGGTCGTCGACCTCTGAGCCATACCGGCGCAGCAGCAACTCCATGTGTGCGATCGAGATGCCGGTCGTTTTCGCGACGCGCGCGCGGCGCATCCACGCCGCGTCAAAACCACGGGCACCAATCAGTGGCAATGACTCGGTCGTGCTGGCCGGAACCGCGCGACCGGTGTCGAGTGCGAGTTGTTCGGCGATTGTGTCGATCGCGTCTCGAGCCATCACGCGATAGGTCGTCCACTTGCCCCCGGCAATCAACACGAGCCCGGGGCCGGCGTGAGCCACAACGTGCTCGCGCGAAAGCTTGGCGGTTGTCGCGGTGTCGTCGCTCGCAATCAGCGGACGAAGGCCGGCGAACACGCCCTGAATCTGGTCGCGCGTGATGGGAATCGACAGCACGCTGTTGACGTGGTCGAGGATGTAGTCGATGTCTTTCGACGTCGCCGCCGGTTCGTCGAGGTCAAGATTCCAGTCGGTGTCGGTCGTGCCGATAATCCAGTGCCGGTTCCACGGAATCACAAAGAGCACACTCTTCTCGGTGCGAAGCAAAAGGCCCATCGTCGACTTGAACGCCGAGCGCGGCACCACGATGTGCACGCCCTTTGACGCCCGCACCTTCACGTGCCCGGTTTCGCCCACCATCTTCTGCGTCTCGCCCGTCCACACGCCCGTCGCGTTCAAGACGGTTCGCGCGCGAATGTCGAACTCTTCACCCGTGTCAAGATCACGGCAGCGCGCACCCACCACTCGGTCGCCGTTTTTCAAGAACTCCACAACCGACGTGCGATTCGCAGCGTGTGCCCCGGCAGCCACGGCCGTGCGCAAGAGCGTGATTGCGTAACGCGCGTCATCCACGTGCCCGTCAAAATACGACAGCCCGCCAATTATCTTGGTCGTGTCGATGCTCGGGCTCGCCAGTTTGACCTGACGCTGAGACAGATGGCGGTGGTGAGGCACGCCCGGCCAGCGCCCCCCGATATACGACAGCGCGTCGTACAGCATCATGCCCGCGCCGATGTAGGCGCGCTCCCACCACTTGTGCTGCACGGGGTACAGAAACTTGATGGGAGTCACGAGGTGCGGAGCGATGGTGCGCAAAAGCAACGACCGCTCCGTCAGCGCTTCACGAACGAGCGAAAAATTGAGCTGCTCGAGATAGCGAATTCCGCCGTGCACCAGCTTCGATGAGCGACTGGATGTTCCGCTCGCCCAGTCGCGTGCCTCAACGATGCCGACCGAAAGCCCGCGCGTGGCCGCGTCAAACGCGCTCCCGATACCGACAATGCCGCCACCCACCACAAGCACATCGAGGTGCTCCGTGCGCAACGACTGCAACGCGCGCTCGCGCGCAGCGGGATTGAGACGGGACTGGTCGAGACGAGAGGGGTCAGGTCGCGCGGCAGGCATGACCTATCCAGCCACTCCGATGACGCCAGGGGGAGGCGTAACCGACGAATTCGGGGCGAGCACAAGATCGACCCGCTGAAACTCCTTGACGTCGGAGTAACCCGTGGTCGCCATAGACCGACGAAGCGCCCCGACAAGGTTTGCGGTGCCATCGGGTCGTTGCGAGGGTCCGAGCAGAATCTCTTCGAGCGTTCCGCTGGTCTCGACGCGCAGTCGGTGCCCGCGGGGAAGTTCGTCGTGGTGCGCTTCCGCTCCCCAGTGCCATCCGCCACCCGGGGCTTCGGCCGCACGGGCCAGCGCGGTACCCACCATCACGGCGTCGGCACCACAGGCGATGGCCTTGGCGATGTCGCCCGATGTGTTGATGCCGCCATCGGCAATCACGTGCACGTAACGGCCACCCGACTCGTCGAGGTAGTCGCGGCGAGCGCCAGCCACATCGGCAACGGCGGTTGCCATCGGTGCGTGGATACCCAGACTCGCGCGCGTGGTTGACGCCGCTCCCCCACCGAACCCGACGAGCACGCCGGCGGCACCCGTGCGCATCAAGTGCAGCGCGGCGGTGTACGTCGCAGCTCCACCAACGATGACGGGAACATCCAGCTCGTAAATGAATTTCTTCAAGTTGAGTGGCTCGGTCGACTTGGCAACGTGCTCCGCCGAAACAGTCGTGCCGCGAATGACGAACAAGTCGACGCCGGCCTTGATGACCGTTTCGTAGTGTTCTTGCGTGCGCTGCGGTGAGAGCGCACCGGCAACGACGACGCCGGCGGCACGAATCTCGGCGAGACGGGCCGTAATCAGCTCAGGTCGAATCGGCTCTGAATAAATTTGCTGCATGCGCGCGGTTGCGTCGGCCGGCTTCAGCGCGCGAATCTCAGCAAGCACCTTCTCGGGGTCTTCGTAACGGGTCCACACGCCTTCGAGGTTGAGCACGCCAACACCGCCGAGTTTGCCCATGGCAATCGCCGTGGCTGGCGACACGACGGAATCCATGGGGGCGCCAATGAGAGGCATCTCAAAACTAAACGCGTCAATGCTCCACGAGACGGAGACGTCGTGCGGGTCACGCGTTCTCCGACTCGGCACGATGGCGACGTCGTCAAAGGTGTACGCGCGGCGTGCGCGCTTCGAACGCCCAATTTCAATATCGCTCATTGTCCGTGTCTTTTCTGCGTCCGACTACTTGCGGTAGTTCGGTGCCTCAACAATCATTTGCACGTCGTGCGGGTGTGACTCCTTGAGCCCGGCCGACGTGATGCGCACGAATTTGCCGCGCGACTTGAGCTCCGCAATGGTGCGAGCCCCGACGTAAAACATGGACTGCCGAAGGCCGCCGACCAACTGGTACGCCACGGCAGCGAGTGGACCGCGATAAGCCACGCGACCTTCGATGCCCTCGGCGATGAGCTTGTCGTCGGTGGGAACATCCGACTGAAAGTAACGGTCTTTCGAATATGACGTGCGCTCACCGCGTGTCTGCAGAGCGCCCAGAGATCCCATGCCGCGATACATCTTGTATTGCTTGCCGCCCTCGAATACGAGGTCGCCGGGGCTCTCGTCGCAGCCGGCAAATAGCGAGCCCAGCATGACCGAGTCAGCGCCCGCAACAAGTGCCTTCGCGATGTCGCCCGAATACTGCAGGCCGCCATCGGCAATGAGCGGAACACCAGCTGGGATGGCCGCCTTCGCGGCCTCGTAAATGGCCGAAACCTGAGGAACGCCGACGCCGGCCACAACGCGCGTCGTGCAAATAGAGCCGGGGCCAACGCCCACCTTCACGGCATCAGCACCGGCTTCGATGAGTGCGCGTGCGCCCGCTTCAGTTGCAATGTTGCCGCCGATGACATCGATGTGGGCGAACGTGGGGTCTGACTTGATCTTGGCGATGATGTCGAGCACGCCCGCGGAGTCGCCGTTCGCGGTGTCGACAACAAGCACGTCGACGCCAACGTCACGCAACGCAATTGCCCGATCCCAGGCGTCACCAAAGAAACCGATGGCTGCGCCGACGCGAAGGCGGCCGGCCTCATCCTTTGTCGCGTGCGGGTAGCGCTCCGACTTGTCGAAGTCCTTGGTTGTAATGAGCCCCGTGAGCTTGCCCGCGTCGTCGATGATAGGCAGCTTCTCAATCTTGTTCTGAGCGAGGAGCCCCAGTGCTTCGTCGCGCGAAACACCAACGTGCGCGGTAATCAGAGGCATCGCCGACATGACGTCGCGAACAAAGGTCGTCGACTTCTCCATGTCAGAGACAAAGCGCATGTCACGGTTTGTGATGATGCCGAGCAGAACACCGTTGGGGTCAATCACGGGCAAGCCGCTCACCCGGTATTCGCCACACAGGGCATCCACCTCGGCGACAGTGGCATCGGGATGCGTCGTCACAGGATTCGTGATCATGCCCGACTCGCTGCGCTTGACCTTGTCCACCTGATCCGCTTGGTCCTCAATGGAAAGATTGCGATGCACGATGCCAATGCCGCCCTGGCGGGCCATCGCAATCGCCATTCGAGCCTCGGTCACGGTGTCCATTGCGCTGGATACGAGCGGCTTGGCGATCGAGATGCGGCGGGTCAGACGCGTGGACGTGTCCGCCTCGGAGGGAATGACATCTGTGTGCGCAGGAAGCAGGAGCACGTCGTCGTAGGTCAGACCGACGTAAGCAAAAGGGTCGTGCAGTTCCATGAAATCCTCTAACGCATCGAAGCCAATTTTCGCGGTGGTTCCATCTTAACGGCCGAGCGTTGCACGGGTTTCCCACACGTGTGTGAGCTAGGTAGGCTACAGGTCGCGCACTTCACAGTACGCAATCAGGCTCAACTAAGACATAATCGACAGGTAGCGCCACTCACCGAGGAGTGACGCGGGCAAAGAGCGTGCACACCCACCGCTCGTCGCCAGCCAAATGGAGGTCACGTGGTTAATCAACCAGTATTGGCGCAGACGCGATGGAAGTGGTCCCGCACCCTCGTTGTCGCAATCGTCGGAATGCTCATCGCCGCTTTCTGGACTCTCTCGCAGCCAGCGAATTCATTCGCCGCCGAGACAACTGGTCCGTGCGTTGCAGACTCAGCTACCGGGTGCTTCAACGGAACAATCAAAGGCGTTGGAGCCGGAGTAAAGATCGTCATTTCTGGCAACGGCGCTGAAGTCATCGCCGTCACTGACGCTGATGGAAAGTGGAATGCGGCTGTGACGACGGCTGGCACGTACACACTCACGTTGGACGAAGCCACGTTGCCCGCCGGTGTCACGATGAAGTCGGAAGCCACTCAGACCCGTGACATCACTCTGGGATTCAACAAGGGAGCCGTGTTCACCGTCAACGGTGGAACCGACGGAGGTGAATCGAGCACGGACGGAGACACTGGTTCCGGCACCGAAACCGCCGCGACGGGCTTTAACTGGGATCGTTTGGCACAGCAGTCAGTCTCGGGCCTTCGCCTCGGATTGCTGCTCGCACTCGCATCCATCGGGCTGTCGCTCATCTATGGAACGACCGGCCTCTCGAACTTCGCTCACGCCGAGCAGGTCACGCTCGGTGGATTGCTCGCCTTCACGTTCTCCAACGTGATGGGAATCAACATTTTCCTGACAACGGCAATCGTTGTCGTGTTGACCGGCTTCACCGGTTGGATACAAGACGTCATCATCTGGAAGCCTCTGCGAAAGAAGGGGCTGAGCCTGACACAACTTCTTATCGTGACGATTGGACTGGCGCTTGCCCTTCAGTATGCGTTCCAGATTTTCTATGGCGCGCGTACTTTGCGTATCGTTTTGGCCAACCCCGAGACGGTGACGTTCGGCCCGGTGACACTCACCATCGAATCCTTGTGGGCGATGGGTGTCTCGATTGTTGTGATTGCTGCGGTTGGCTACTTCCTCACACGCACCCGTACCGGACGCGCGACTCGAGCAGTTTCGGATAACCCCGCGCTCGCGTCAGCATCCGGAATCGACGTCGACCGCATCATTCGCCTCGTCTGGATCATGTCAGCCGCGCTCGCCGGACTCTCCGGAGTGATGCTCGGTCTCGTTCTCAACGGCATCAGCTGGCAAACCGGCATGCAGCTTCTGCTGCTCATGTTCTCGGCCGTGACGCTCGGCGGTCTTGGCACTGCGTTTGGCGCACTTGTCGGATCGCTCGTCATCGGCATGACGGTCGAGCTTTCCAACATGGTTCTGCCCGGAGATTTCAAGTACGCAACCGCACTACTGCTTCTGATCATCATCCTGCTGGTTCGTCCGCAGGGTCTGTTCGGCCGCAAAGAACGCATCGGCTAAGGAGGACTGACTTATGGACGGAATCATCAAGGTCCTCTACGACATGTCGGCAAGCATGATCTTGCCGACCACGGCTGCGTTCGCCATTGCCGCAATCGGACTGAACGTGCACTTCGGCTTCACGGGGTTGCTCAACATGGGCCAGGCGGGCTTCATGCTCATCGGTGCCTACGGATTCGCGATCTCAATTGGCGCCGGGCTTCCCTTCTGGGCGGCCTTCCTCATCGCGGTTCTTGCGGGCATCGCTTTCGCTCTGCTTTTGGGTATCCCTACCCTGAAGTTGAGAGGTGATTACCTCGCAATCGTGACAATTGCCGCGGCGGAGATTGTTCGCATGATTGGTCGAGCGAGCGTCCTCAACGACGTCACCGGCGGGTCCAACGGTCTTCCGGGAGAAAATTTCCGCAACCCATTCAGCGACCTGTCGTTTTTCGGTGACGGGCAAACCACGTTGCTCTGGTTTACCTTCGACAACACGGGAGTAAACGGCTGGTGGTCTCGCGCCGTGACCTGGCTCATGGTTCTTGTCTTCGCACTTTTGGTGTGGTTGCTCATGCGCTCCCCCTGGGGTCGCGTCATCAAGAGCATCCGTGAAGATGAAGACGCCGTGCGTTCGCTCGGCAAGAGTGTCTTCTCGTTCAAGATGCAGGCACTCGTGGTCGGTGGTGTGCTCGGCTCTATCGGTGGCGTGATGTACATCCTGCCAACATCACTGCAACCCGACTCCATGGGTCGCAACATGACGTTCCTCATCTGGACGGCCATGCTTCTCGGCGGCGCAGCAACCATCTTCGGTCCGATCCTGGGCACGCTGGTCTTCTTCGCGACACGCATTTTTGTCCAAGGCGGAATGCGCCTCTTTGTTCCCGACGAGATTCTCAACACTCAGCAAACCGAACAGTTCTCCTGGATTGTGGTCGGAGTCGCGCTGATGTTGCTCGTCATTTTCAGGCCGCAAGGAATGATCGGCAACAAGAAGGAGCTGAACTTCAATGTCTAATGCCGTAGCGAAAAAGCAGGGAACCAAGTCAGCAGCGGAATACCGCGCTGAATTGAATAAGGTGCCCCACAAGCCCGGTTCGCACAAACCCGAGGCGATTCTGACGGTCGATAACGTGAGCAGATCGTTTGGTGGTCTCACAGCTGTCGACGTTGACCACCTCGAGGTGCAGCGCGGGGTCATCACCGCTCTGATCGGCCCAAATGGTGCCGGCAAGACCACCTTCTTTAACCTCATCACTGGGTTTGACACTCCGTCGAGTGCCAAGAAACTCATCGGAGGCCCGTCCAGCTCTGAGGCAGCAAAGTGGGAGTTCAATGGGCGCTCGTTAGGAAACACCAGTGCCGCCGCCGTATCGAAGCAGGGGATGGTTCGCACCTTTCAGCTGACCAAAGCCCTTTCTCGCCTGACGGTGTTGCAGAACATGTTGCTCGGCGCACAGCACCAAACGGGTGAGAACTTCTTTGCCGCGTTCTTCAAGCCTGTGTGGGCTGCGCAAGAAAAGGCCAACACCGAAAAGGCCCTTGCCCTGCTCGATCGGTTCAAGTTGCTCGAGAAGAAAGATGATATGGCCGGAAGCCTCTCCGGCGGACAGAAGAAGCTCCTCGAGATGGCGCGGGCGCTGATGAGCGACCCCGTCATGATCATGCTGGACGAGCCGATGGCTGGTGTGAACCCGGCACTGACGCAGTCGTTGCTCGGACACATTCAGTCCCTTCGTGACGACGGAATGACGGTCTTGTTCGTTGAGCACGACATGCACATGGTTCGGCACATCTCCGACTGGGTTGTCGTCATGGCCGAAGGGCGCGTCGTTGCCGAAGGCCCAGCCGACACGGTCATGAGCAATCAGGCCGTCATCGACGCATACCTCGGAGCACACCACGACACTGACCTCGGCGACGACAAGTTCCTGACCGACACCGCCGCTGTGCGCATCGAAAAAGAAGTTGTTGCCGAAGAGGCTCGCTCGAAGAAGACGAAGAAGAAGTAGGGATTCGACATGGCAAAAACGAATGCGGCCGGCCAAGAAGCCGTTCTGCGGGCCGACAACATCGTCGCTGGCTACCTGCCTGGCGTGAACATCTTGAATGGATGCTCCATCGAGGCTTACCCGGGTGAACTCATCGGCATCATCGGCCCGAACGGTGCCGGCAAGTCAACTCTTCTCAAGGCCCTCTTTGGACTGGTCAAGGTGCGCGAGGGTAGCGTCACGCTCAAGGGTCAAGACATTACCGGCCTGAAGGCAAACAAGCTCGTGCAAATGGGCATCGGCTTTGTGCCCCAGAACAACAACGTTTTCCCCAGCCTGACCATTGAAGAGAACCTGCAGATGGGCATCTTCCAACAACCCAAGTTGCTCAACGAGCGACTTGACAAGATCTTCGAGATCTTTCCGCTTCTCGCTGACCGGAGGGGTCAGCGTGCCGGCTCGCTCTCGGGCGGTGAGCGCCAGTCTGTGGCAATGGCACGAGCCTTGATGATGGATCCCTCAGTTCTGCTTCTCGACGAGCCCTCCGCCGGCCTGTCGCCTGTTCGACAGGACGAGACGTTCATCCGCACCCGCCGCATCAACAAAGCTGGCGTTTCGGTGATCATGGTTGAGCAGAACGCCCGTCGTTGCCTGCAGATTTGTGACCGCGGATATGTGCTCGACCAAGGCAAGGATGCCTACACGGGCACAGGACGAGAGCTCGCAGACGACCCGAAGGTCATCGAGCTATACCTCGGAACTCTTGCCAAGGATGTCACCGGGGCGAAGAAGAAGTAGTCACGTCGGGTCCCTGCGGCCCGTGAGCCGTTCGAAAAGATTCCGGTTGGCCGTTGCCAACCGGAATCTTTTCTGTTGCGGCATGTGACTAGCTCCAGTTAGACGAAAAAGCTCCCCGGCTCGAAACGAGCCGGGGAGCTTTCTTCAGTGGTTGTTACAAGTTAGGACTTGCCCTCAACAGCCGAAACCCAAACGGGCTTGTTCGACTCTTCGAACTTGTAGATACCGATGAAGGCCGACGATGGGTCGTTGTTCGCGTTGAACGGACCAACCGAGCTCGGACCCTGGTACTGAATGTCCTTGCCATCCTTGAGGAGCGAGACGCAGTCTGCGTACGTTCCACACTTTTCGCCACCGTCAGCACCCGAGACTGCAGCCAGGTTTTCCTGGATCGTCACTGGGTCGGTTGCGCCACCCTTGGTCGCTGCGAGAGCGGCAAGGATCGTGGCGTCGTACGACTCAGCACCGTACGACCAGTCGGTCAGCTCTTCGCCTTCAACAGCCAGCCAGTAAGCCGACATGTTGTCCTTGAATGTGCCCTCTGCCTTCGCACCAGGAATGGTTCCCTGGGTGCCGGTCAGCGTGCCGACCTCGAAAGCCTCGGAGTAGTCGCTGGTGTTACCGTCAGTGAGGTACACCTTTGACATGTCCCAGCCCTGAGCGACGAGCTCGGGGATGATCGACTTGGTTTCGTCGAAAGCAACAACGACGATGGCGTCGGGAGCCGAAGCGATAGCCGCCGTGACCTCAGCCGAGAACGTGGTCTGTCCCGGAGGGAACTCCTGGCCAGAACCAGCAGCGCCGTAGGTGATAGCCCCGCCGCCCTCTTCAATTGCGAGTGCGGTCGAGTCGCGGAGACCCGTGCCGTATGCGTCGTTGAAGACGATGAACGCAACGTTTGCGTTTCCGTCACCAACGATGAGCTGACCGAGAGCCGAACCCTGAACCGTGTCTGGCGGTGCAGTACGGAAGTAGAACGGCGAGTATCCACTGAGTGTGGCAGCGGTGTTTGCGCCCGAGATCTGAACAATCTTGGCCTCGGTGAACGAGTCAACAACGTTGAGCGAAACAGACGATGAAGCAGCACCGATGACAACGGATACCTTCTGCGCGATGAGGTCTTCAGCCGAAGCCGTCGAAACCGTCATGTCGCTCGAGTCACCCGAGTCGGTCGCGTAAAGGCACGCCTGCGAGCCGTTTACGCCACCAGCGGCGTTGATGTCTGCAACAGCAAGACCAACACCTGCGATCTCGGGTGGGCCGAGGAATGCAAGCGAACCGGTGATAGGAAGCAGTGCTCCGACCTTGAAAGTGTTTGCGCTCGTGCTGTCGGCGGCACATTCAGCAGCTGCATAGCTGCCGGCGCCGTCGCCCGAGGTCGAACCCGATGCACAACCGGCCAGCACGAGTGCTGAGGTTGCGGCGAGGGCCAGACCAGCGAGTGCACGAGTGCGAGTGGAAATTGCGCTCATGGTACTCCTTGTGTGTGATTTATCAGGCACGACCAAATGGTCGCAACTGCGTACCCTCAAGGCTAGCGATATCCGGCGCTAGAGACCAACATTCATGCGTTACAACTAGATAACGACGTGGAGCCGGTAATTCCAACGAAACAGGCTATTTGCCCTATTTCTTGGTCGAATTCGTTGGCTTGGGAGTTGGCGAGACGGTAACAATCTCGCCAAATACGACCGTTCCGGTGGCCACGTCGTAGTGGAAGACACCCGCAGGGCCGCGATAGGCGATTGCCGGTTCCGTCGCGAGCACCGACAGACAGGCGCCGAAGCTGGTGCACGTGATTCCGGGACCTTGGATGTGTGAGAGTGCCCAGGAAAGCGACGTCGCACCGTCGTCGTTCAAGAACTCGGCCGACAACGCGAGCGCGGTCGTGAGTTCATAGGCCTCGGCTCCGTAGCTCAGTTCGCTGAGGTTCGGATCTGACGAACGCAATCCCGCCACGAAGTCATCATCGGGAACAATCGGGCCAACACGTGCACCCGCCGGTGCCGTGGCCTGTGTGGCCGGTGCGACAACGAGAATGCCGGCCTTTTGTGCCAGCGGGAGCAGGACATCCATCACCGCAGCCGATGCGGGTGCGATGACGACGTCGACGTCTTTTTCCAGAAGTTGAGCGAAACTGGCCGCCGTCTTTGCCGGGTCGCCATCACCTGCGTCACGGTGCCAGACCTCAATCGGCGCATCCATGACGCCGCCGGCTTCATTGATTTCGCGAACAGCAAGCTCGATGCCCGCGGCCTGAGCCCCTGCCGTTCCGGAGAGCGCTCCCGTCAGCGGAGTCATGTCGCCGATGCGCAGCACGCCATCGCCCGATGCGGTTGGTGTGGGGGTCGGTGTTGGAACGGGCATCGGCAGAAACGAGCAACCCGCCAGAAGCGATGCACTCGCCACGAGGGTTGCAAGCGTGGCTATGCGTCGGGAAGAAATAGTGCTCATCACGTTGCTCACTGTATCGGTGTGCCGCTAAATGAGTTCCGCCGCACGCGCCGTGCGCGAGCGCTTGGCGTGGCGCAACATGTCAACGACCAGAATGACCAGCGAGATCCAGACGATGAAGAATCCTGCCCAGCGAGCCTGTGGCATGGGCTCCTTCAAGACGAAGACACCGAAAACAAAGGAGAAAATAGGCGTCGAGTACTGGATCAGTCCGATGGCCGTCAGCGGGATGCGTCGCGTGGCCGCAGCAAACATCATGAGAGGTATCGCGGTAATGGGTCCGGCCGCCATGATCCACAGCGCGTACGGCACACCGTGCGTGAACGCGGTGACCCCGACCATGCTCGAGACGACAAGCCACTGCGCAACCGCAATCGGGGTCATCCACATCGACTCAATCATCAAGCCGCTGAGCGGATCGACGTTTCGACCCACGCGCTTTTTGATGAGCCCGTAAAGACCGAAGGTGATTGCAAGTCCGAGTGATACCCAGGGAACACCCGAGCCTCCGAAAGTCAAGACCAGAACTGCGATGAAACTGATGGACACCGCCACCCACTGCAACGGTCGAAGTCGCTCGCGCAACACGACGACACCAAGAATCACCGTGAGGATCGGATTCATGAAGTAGCCCAGCGACGACTCCACGACATGGCCAGCGACGACAGCGGCAACGAAAATCTGCCAGTTGAGGTAAATGACCGCGCTGGCAAGTCCGAGCATCACAATGGTGCGCTTAGAACGGAAGATTTCTGCAAATCGACCCCACTTGCGAATGGCCGCGATAACGAGAGCGCAAAACAACAACGAAAAGATGATGCGGTAGGAGACGATTTCGAACGGATTCGTATCGCGAATACTCAAGAAGTAGAGGGGGAAGAGGCCCCAGAGCGCGTATGCGCCGAATGCGTAAGCGATACCGCTGCCCGACATTCGCTGGTTAGTCACGTGCTCATGCTACTCGCGCAAACGAATGAGGCTCGCTCCCCGGTTTGGGGTGCGAGCCTCATCACGAGAGTTGATCGAATTAGCTGACAATCGCGAGGATGTCACGAGCCGAGAGAATCAAATATTCCTCGCCACCGTACTTCACCTCGGTGCCACCGTACTTCGAGTAGATGACGCGGTCGCCGACGCTGACGTCGAGCGGCACGCGGTTTCCGTTGTCGTCGATGCGGCCGGGGCCGACCGAAAGGACTTCGCCCTCCTGAGGGCGCTCCTTGGCGGTGTCTGGGATGACCAGACCGGAAGCGGTCGTCGTCTCTGCTTCGACCTGCTTGACAACAATGCGATCTTCGAGCGGCTTGATGGAGACCGACACAGTTGACCTCTTTCTTGTGTAAGAAAACAACGTAATTAGCACCCGACGTGTGTGAGTGCTAACTCGAGTTTACGCATTGAGTTGGCACTCGCGCAAAGTGAGTGCCAATGGCCCGTGCGGCGTGACCGCAGTAGCGTGGACGCATGGAGACGGGTGACCTGATGAATCTGCTCACCCCGGAGGGGTTGCGGCTGCTCGACGACGTGACGGCGCTCGAGAGCAGCCTCGATATCGTCGCCCACGTCCCCCGACTTCGCAAACAGGGATTCGACGCGGGGTTGGTCGCGGCCGTCGTTACCCAGGCACGCTTGCGCCACAAAGCGCGCGGCAAGTTCGGCGAGTTTGCCGACCGGATGCTCTTCACTCAAGCCGGGCTCGAACAGGCGACACGACTTTCGGTGGCGGCACATCACGCGTCACGGTTCGCACGAGCCGGGTTCACGCGAGTGGCCGACCTGGGGTGCGGCATCGGCGGGGATGCCCTCGCTCTCGCATCCTTGAGTCTGGCGGTTCACGCCGTCGACGCCGACGAGGTAACGGCAACACTCGCGGCGTTCAATCTCGCGCCATTCGAGTCATGCACGGTCGAACAGTCGCTCGCGGAAAACGTTGACTTAGCGTCGTACAACGCACTGTGGTTCGATCCCGCTCGACGATCGGCCGGCCACAATTCCACCGGGCGCCTGACGGACCCATCGGAATGGTCGCCGAATCTTAAGTGGGTGTTCGAGCGGGCGGGTGAGAAACCGTCTGGAATCAAGCTCGGGCCCGGTTTCCCGCTGGAGATGATCCCACGCGAGTTGGGTGCGTCCCCCGTGGAGGCCCAGTGGATTGACATCGGCGGAGAAACAGTTGAACTTGTGCTGTGGGCGGGCGCTCTCGCCCGAGCAGGGGTTGGTCGGGCCGCATTGGTTATCGCACCCGACTCGAGTGGCGGCGGCTACCATGAACTCACCGCGGCGGGTGAGTCGATTGACCCTGAGGTGGGCGAATTGGGTGCGTTCATCTACGAGCCGCACGGTGCGGTCATCCGGGCTCGATTGATTGGTGATCTGGCTCGATCGCTCGATGCCCACGCGCTCGACGAACACATTGCCTACCTGTCGGCGGATGCGCACACCCCGACACCCTTTGCTGACGCGTTTCGCGTGCTCGACACCTTCCCGGTCGACCCGAAGAAAATCTCGCCCGCACTGGCGGAACACAACATCGGAACGCTGGAGATCAAGAAGCGGGGCGTAGCCATTGATCCGGCAGTTTTTCGCACCAAACTCAAGCTACGCGGGGAAAACGCGGCGACACTCCTGCTGATGCGGCGCGGTGTCGGGGCACGCAGTCAACGCGTGGCCATTTTGGCCGAGCGGGTTTAGAAGTAGGAAAAACTAGCCGTCCCGAGAACGATGAACGGCACCAGTATGACTGCAATCACGACGAATAGCGTCAAAATGCCGAGTGCAATGACCGAGTAGCCGACGGCGAGCGCAGCAATGGCCATCCCGCGACCTGCTTCTCCGGTGTCACGAATCTGCTTCAGCGCAATGTGGCCGAGCACAACACCCGGAATTGCAGAGATAAACAAGAAGAACCCGGAAACCGAGAGAATGAACCCGATGAGCGCCATCACGTTCGTGGGCGCGTACGGTGCTGCCACGGGGGGCTGTGAGGCGGTTCCGGACTTAGCGGTCACGGACTTCGACGAGCGGGTGGGCTCTGTCGGCGGAAAGTAGACGTCTGAATTCTTGGCCATGGGCCGATTATATGGCGCGAACCCCGACAGTTTCCTGACGGGGTTCGCTGCACAGAACAAGCACCGACTAAGAAACGCTGAGTTGCCCGTCTAATGCTCCGTTCATGGCCGCGGCGAGCAGTGCACCGCCGAAGATGACAAGCCAGAGCAGCACGGCTACGAAGCTGACATAGCCAATCACGAGACCGGCAATCGCGAGTCCGCTTCCAGCCTCACCCGTCTTCTTGATCTGGCTGAGTCCAATATGACCGGTGATGATGCCGACCAAACTGAAACCAAGGATGGATGTGACGAGTGAGACGATGGCGAGAACATTCGTCTTTGCCGCAGTGGCGGTGTTGCTCATGAGTGATTCCCCTTATGTGTTTGGCGATACGCACCCGTGCGCGTACCTGCGTCACGCTCCATACTTCACCCGTGCGGGCGAAGTTTCAAGCCGAACGCGCGGCCGAGCCGAACCTACGCGCTGTGAATGTGCGTTACCGGCAACGTTGAATCGGCCCCAAAGCCGAGTTCCGAGGCGTGCGCTCCAGCCATGATGAGCTCGCTCGCGAGTGCGGCAATCATCGCGCCGTTGTCGGTGCACAATTCGAACGGTGGGATGCGCAACTCGACATGCGCCATCTTCGCGCGACGCTCGGCCTCAGCGCGAAGTCGCGCGTTGGCGGTGACTCCCCCGCCGAGCAAGAGCCGAGGCACGCCGAGGTCGGCACACGCGGCAAAAGCTTTGGTGAGCAACACGTCGATCACGGCCTCACGAAAGCTCGCCGCGATGTCGGCGGTCGGCACGGGCTCGCCCGCATCCGTCAATTTCTCGACCGTACGAGCAACAGCCGTCTTCAGCCCAGAGAACGAGAAGTCGTAGCGGTGCTTCTCCATGTCTTTCGGCAGTGTGAGCCCGCGCGGAAACCTGAACGCCTTCGGGTCGCCGTCGGCCGCGACGCGATCGATCTGTGGGCCGCCGGGATACGGCAACCCGAGCAACCGCGCGACTTTGTCGAATGCCTCGCCGGCCGCGTCATCGATCGTTTCGCCGAGCATCTCGACGTCACTGGTCAGATCGCGCACGTGCAACAACGACGTGTGCCCACCCGAGACGAGCAACGCGATGGTCGGATACTCGAGCGAACCTTCGACGCTGAGAACATCTGCGCCCACGTGCCCAACTAAGTGATTCACGGCAAAGAGCGGCTTGTCGAGCGACAGGGCCAATGCCTTCGCGGCGCCCACTCCGACCATGAGCGCACCGGCAAGGCCTGGGCCGTTTGCAACGGCGACCGCGTCGAGATCACTGAGCTGGATGCCCGCGCGCTCGACCGCTTCGCGAATCGTGGGCGCCATGGCCTCGAGGTGTGCTCGCGCCGCAACTTCGGGTACGACTCCGCCGTACCGAGCGTGCTCATCCATCGACGATGCAATCACGTTGGCGAGAAGTTCTCGACCGCGCACGATACCGACGCCCGTCTCGTCGCAGCTCGATTCGATTCCGAGCACGAGCGGTGCCGTGCGATTCATGTGGCTGCCAGTGACATCGCTCAACACGACCACCCCGCCGGCTCGACCGCGTTCATGTCGAGGCGCATGATGACGGCGTCGACGTTGTCGGGTTGGTAGTAGCCCTCGCGAACGCCGATTTCGGCGAAACCGAGTGAACGATAGAGGCCAATCGCAATTGGGTTGTCGGCGCGCACTTCGAGAAATACCCGCTCGGCCTTCCGGTCGTGTGCGGCAGTCAACAAGTCGTGCATGATCACGCGTCCGACGCCACGACCGCGCACGGTGGGAATCGTGGCGATTGTCTGAATGTCGCCGTCGCCCGACCCGCGCGGAGCGAGAATTCCGCCGTACCCAACAATAATTTCTTCGCCGGTCATGTCGATGACCGCAACCACGTAGTGGCAGTTCTTGTCGGCGAGTTCGTGCCGCATCAATTCGGTTGACCATGCGTCGGCCTCGAACACGCTGGTCTCGATCTGCATGATTCGATCAAGATCTTCGGTCGTTGCCAACCTCAGTGAGATGCCGGCCGAGCGAGCATCCGGCCGATCACCCGCGATGTGTAGTTCGTCGCTCATCAACTCACCCGCTTCGGGCCGGTTGACATCGTGACGTCGGGCGAGCGCAAATACAGCGGCTCAAACGGTGGAAGCTCGATGTCGTTTTCGGCCGCAGCCTGGGCGAGGAGTCCGAGTCGAGCCGCAGAAACATGGTCGGCATCGACACGCGGGATGTGCGGAAAGAGCGCCTCGTCTGCCTTGGCCAACTGGGGGCCGTCGGCTCGAGTGAACGCGAGTGCTTCGCGTGCGGAAGGGTCGAGCACGGTATACCGGCTCCACGCAACCTCGCGGCGGCGCGCATCCGTGGTCACAA
>WLDR01000170.1 GCA_009704705.1 Actinomycetota bacterium
CCGTCGGGGCCTGCGGTCCATTCCGTACGCGCGTTCAGCCATCCGACCGCTGCCTCGAGCATGGTCGCGCCCGAGCTGGCGCCGATCACGATGTGAGCATCCCTGGGCACGTTGTTGCGCTTGATGTAGAACTCGCGAAAACGCTCGATGTCGGCACGCTGAGGGCGCGAAGTGCCGAGTTCGTTTTCAATGTCAATGAGGTGCAGTTCGCGTAGCGCACATTTACGAGTGAAAAAGCCGGTCTTCTTTCCCTTGTTCATATCTGCTCCTTAGTGACGGGTGTTGGTAAGTGCAGGATAGGGATACCCACCGACAGTGCATCGGGGCCGGCCACTGGACGGATGTCGGTGGCCGCACATACCCTCACAGACCTATGACACCCTCACTCACTGACCGCTTCACGGTCATCGATAACTCACCTACGACGCCCGTGATCTTGCACGCCCCGCACGGCAGCCGGTTCATCCCCGATGAACTACTACCGACCTACCTGGTTGACGAAAACGAGCTCGACCGCGAACGCGACCTGATGACCGACCACTTCACCGACGAGATGGTCGAGTCGGCGGTGGCCGCAACGGGCGCATCCGCCATCGTCAACCGCCTGAGTCGCTTCGTCGTGGATGTCGAGCGCTTCCCCGACGAGCGCGAAGAGATGCTCGCCGTGGGCATGGGCGCGTTCTACACGCACGGGTCACAGGGGCAGCGCATCCGTGCCAGTTCGGTCATGACTGATCCCGCGTTGCGGGAGTTCTTCGATGCGTATTCGCTTGCGTTCACCGAGCTCGTTCAACGAACGGTGGATGCGCACGGCCGCGCGATCATCATCGACGTGCACTCGTACCCGACGTCGCCGTTGCCGTACGAGGTGCACTCGCACGAGCCACGCCCCCAGCTCGACATCGGTGCCGACGAGACGCACACGCCAGCTGAGTTGATCGACGCGGTTCGGTCTGCGTTTGGCGAGCTCGAATCGGGTGTGAATGATTCGTTCCACGGCACCTACGTTCCGCTGCGGTTCTATGACGCTCGCGACACCCGCGTGCAGTCGGTGATGCTCGAGATTCGTCGTGACGTGTACATGGATGAAGCGGCGGTCACGCGTAACGCCTCCGGGTACGAGCAGCTAGCAAAGCAACTCGTCAGGCTTGTCGGATACCTTCAGCCCAAAGACTCGACAACGACAACCCCGGGAGGAAACCATGACTGACCACAATCTTGTATTCGATGAGCTCTTGAAACTCTCGGACTTCCCTGCCGCACAAGGCCGGCCCGAAACTCGCGTGGACTCCGCGCTGATTCGAGAAGGTGAAGCGGCCGTTCGAGCAGGCGAGCCCATCCCGCGGTCGTGCTATTCGCAATTCGACGGCTTCACGCGCTACCTCTCGCCAAATCTCGAACTGCAACAGAAGCAACGCGCAGCCGACAACTGGCTCGCACTCGTCATCGCGTCAGGGCTTGCCCGACACGGCAACATCACGCTCGCACTCGTGCAAGACGGTGACGCCGGAGGCCCCTACCTCGACATCACCTCAATCGATGAGCACATCGAGGCGTCGCTTGTGTCGAACTACCGGATACTCGAGCCGAAAGAGAACTGGTTTCAGGGCGTGATGAGCTTGTACGAGTGGACGAGCATCCCGACCAGCATTCTCAGCACGCGCATCTACCGAAAAGTTTGGCCCGCCGGGTTCTCACCCGTCGTGCTCGGATCCGTCATCGCCGAACTGCTCGTATTCGTTTTTGATGCGTTGCGGGCAGTTTCGTTCTCGATCCTGGTGTCGTTCGCCGACGACCCAATTTTCGATCTCGTTCCGGCGAACCTGTTTGTCGGCCCCCTTGGAGTCAACGACACGTTCGCCCAGCAGGCAATCGCAGCGACTCGGCGTCTCGAGATGATTCCTTCAATGTCAATTCGCGCCGCGTCTGATGAGCTTTCCCTCGGCGCAGTTTCGGTGCCCGAAGCCTACGAAATTGCCGCCGACAACGGTGACGAAGTCGGCATGGATACCCTGAAGCAACTCATGAGTGACCTCAAGTTTCGGGCCATCTACGCGGAGCAAACTCGGTTTGCGCTCGGAACGATACTCGGCACTGCCCGGGACAATCTCGCATAAACAGTCGGTAAACCATTTCAAAAGGTATCCCACTGACGCCCCAGCCCGATAGCCTGTACCAGAAACAGCACAATCGGAATCAAGGGACAGAAACATGAAGTTAACACAGACGTGGCGAAAAGTTCTCGAAGGCGCGACTCCCCGCGCGGGAACATCCAAGACCATTCGAAACTCATTCGCGCATGGCACTGTATGGGCGATGTCGACGATGGGCGTGTTTGCTCTACTCGCGTTTGCCGTTTCGATACTCGCCAAGGTCGACGTTGACCCGACCCTGATTCTGCGCGCGGGCGCCATTCTTGGCGGCAACGCAGGTGGAGCATTCACGAACGTTTCACTGTCGGCCGACCTGACGGGCACCGTTCCGCTCTTCATCCAAATTGGATTGCACCCGACACTCGCCACACTGGCAATCATCCTCGTGTCGTTCGCATTCGCCCGACGCGTGATGAGCAAGTCAAAGGACGCCTCGCGATCCACCGTAATCTGGGTTGCCCTCGCCGCGGGTGTGGGATTCGCTCTCACGCTCTGGCTTGCAAGCCTCGCCGCATCCGGCTCTCTGTCGTTCTTGACATACAGCTTCACTACACAGCCCCTGGGCCTCCTCGACATCGTGCTTGCCCTGCTCGTGGCCGGACTGCCCGCGTATCTCGGCGCACAGCTTGCGGTTCGCGACCGCGCGAAGACGACACCGAGCGCGTACTCGTGGGCAATTCGCGCCGCTGTGACTTTCGCACTCTCGTACCTCGCCGTGACACTCGTTGCCCTGTTGATTTATGGCATCGTCACGTGGATTGACCCAGACTTTGCCCAATCGGTTCCGTCATCGACCTCACCATTCAGCTGGCGCACGGCACTAACTGTCGCCGCGGTTGGACTGCTTTTCTTGCCCACGATTCTCATCAACCTTGTTGGGGTCGCGAGCGGTAACACCCTCGGCCTCAGCTCTGACCTGACGAACAGCGCGTTCACGACGGATGCGCTCGCACTGCCTGCCGGCCTCAACATGCTCCCCCTCGAAGGTGGCCTCAACGTGTCGACGGCATTCGGATGGCCCGCGCAACTCGCGATTCTCGGAATCGTCGCGGTCATTGGAATGACGAGCGCTGTGATTGCCACGACACGAGAGCAGTTCGCTCCGAAGTCGATGGTCGACTTTGTTCGCTCAGCCGTCGTTTTTGCGGCGCTGGCTGCAGTGGCCGTGTTCTTCGCCTCTTTCCAAGGCTCATGGTCGAATCACGGTGCCGAGGCAAATGGTCTCAACGATACCGCG
>WLDR01000171.1 GCA_009704705.1 Actinomycetota bacterium
GGAATTATTGGCCCGATCGTCTTCCCCGGCGATCAGTTGAATCGGAGTCTTGAGTGCAGTGGCGTTACGAATCTTCTTCTGCATGCGGTCATCCGAGGCGTCCAGTTCGGCTCGAATTCCCTGCGCCCGCAGCTGGTCGACGACGTCGCGCAGGTACGGTTCGTACTCCTCGGCAACTGCAATGCCGGTGACCTGAACTGGCGATAGCCACAGCGGGAATGCACCCGCATAGTGCTCGGTCAAGACGCCGAAAAAGCGTTCAATCGAACCAAACAATGCGCGGTGAATCATCACCGGCCGGTGACGGTTGCCGTCACTTCCCGTGTATTCGATTTCAAATCGCTCGGGCAAATTGAAGTCCAACTGGATAGTCGACATCTGCCACGTGCGTCCAATTGCGTCGCGAGCTTGTACAGAAATTTTCGGTCCGTAGAAAGCGGCACCGCCCGGATCAGGAACAAGTTGCAGTCCGGACTCTTCGGCGACCGAGCGCAACGTCTCCGTTGCCTCCTCCCAAACAGCATCGTCGCCGACGTACTTGTTCGGGTCTTTAGTTGAGAGCTCGAGGTAAAAGTCATCCAGTCCGTAATCACGCAGCAGCGAAATCACGAATTCCAGAAGCTTGGAAAGCTCTTCGCGCATGTTCTCGCGTGTGGTGAAGATGTGTGCATCATCTTGCGTCATGCCCCGCACACGCGTGAGACCGTGCACCACGCCCGACTTCTCGTAGCGGTAGACCGATCCAAATTCGAACAGTCTCATCGGAAGCTGTCGGTAGCTTCGACCGCTCGAGCGGTAAATCAGAATGTGGAACGGACAATTCATCGGCTTGAGGTAATACTCGGCGCCGGGCTTGACCACGTGCCCGTGCTCGTCGAGCGTCTCGTCGAGCTTCATGGGAGGGAACATCCCGTCGGCATACCAATCGAGGTGGCCACTCGTTTCGAACAGGTTCGACTTCGTGATGTGTGGCGTGTACACAAACTCGTACCCCGCCTCTTCGTGACGACGACGAGAGTAGTCCTCCATGACTCGTCGGATGACCCCACCTTTGGGGTGGAACACGGGCAAGCCCGAACCGATTTCTTCAGGGAATGAGAAAAGGTCGAGCTCAACCCCGAGACGACGATGGTCGCGTTTGGCTGCCTCTTCGAGGCGGGCCTGGTACGCGCGAAGCTCATCCTTCGTCGGCCACGCTGTTCCGTAAATCCGCTGAAGTTGCGGATTGTTCTCGCTGCCGCGCCAGTAGGCGGCCGCCAAGCGAGTGAGTGAGAACCCATTTCCAATCATGCGCGTATTTGGCAGGTGCGGTCCTCGGCACAGGTCCTTCCAGACTGTTTCACCAGTGGCCGGATCAACGTTGTCGTAGATGGTGAGCTCGGCGCCCCCGACCTCGACACTCTCGTTGTCGTCGCCCGTACTGCCACCCTTCAGACCAATGAGCTCGAGCTTGTAGGGCTCATCGGCGAGCTCAGCGCGGGCTTCATCCTCCGTGACAACACGACGTACGAAGCGTTGACCCGAGCGAATAATGCGCTCCATCAATTTCTCAATAGCTTTAAGGTCTTCGGGTGTGAAGGCTTCGGGCACGTCGAAGTCGTAATAGAAACCATCAGTGACGGGCGGTCCGATGCCTAACTTGGCGTCAGGGTTGATGCCCTGAACAGCCTGCGCGAGAACGTGGGCAGCCGAGTGACGCAGAATAGCGAGACCGTCAGGCGAGTCAATTGTGACGCCCTCAACCTCGTCACCCGCGGACAGCCGTGCCGCCAAATCTCGCAACTCACCATTGACTCGCATAGCAACGATGCTGCGGTCGGAAAAGAGTGCGAAGCCGTCACTCTCGACTGAGGCAACGAGGGGCAAGGAATCTCTGCTCACGGAACTCTTTCTCACTACTCAGCGTGAATCGAACTGATATGAGCCTACCCGGCAGGCATCCTGTCACTCAGTAGGGCGGTACGCCCTTGCACCCGCCAAAAAAGAAGAAATGGTCGGTGCGCCCGAGAGGACGCACCGACCATGGTGTTCGTGAGGAGCTAGGCCTTGCGGCGTCGTGCGACGATCACACCAGCAAATCCGAGACCGACCAGAGCCACACCCGAAACAGAGAGAGCGCCAAACAACATAACGCTGGCGCCGGTGTCAGGAAGTGTGCCTTTGATGGCTGCCGTTGACAAACCAACGACAACCGGGCCACTGGGCTCGATTGAACCGGTATTCGCAACCCCTTGAAGCGTGAGGTTGGCGTCTCCGGCCTTCCACGAGTAAAGCTCCCCACTGTATTCACCGGCACAGCAATCGGCCAACATGACCCACAAGACGCCGTTGGTGTCAAACTTTCCATCCCACAAGGGGTAACCATCCGGGTTTGACGCTAGGGTCCCAACAGCGGCGCTAACCAAACCGGAAACTGGGTTGAACTCGACAATCGTGTCGTCATCGGTGTCAAAGTATTCTTTGCCTGTGACGGGGTCAATTGCGTAACCATAAGGGTCGTCGAAGGTTGCGCCGTTGAGCCAAACGGGGTTGGTCAACACTCCCGTCGTCAGGTCGAGGTCCCACACCCCCCAATTGCTCTCGTCGTTGTCATATCCCAAGAAACGACCGGATCCATCGGTCTTCACAACCAAGCCGTAGGCGTTTTCCAGGGAATGAGAGCCGTAGGTGACTTCACCAATGTCCGTGAATGAGCCACCCGTGAGGTCAATCGAACCCAAACGGAACGTTACGTTGTCGACGATGTAGATCTTCTTGTCAACCGGGTTGTATGCACCGGTCTGGATGTCGGTGAAACCGACTTGAACATCAAGTTTGGTCGAAGCACCGTCAGACTTGGTCTCGAAAACACCACGACCGGCCTGGTCGATGATGTAGACCGACTGATCTGTGGGCATGGTGTAGGGGCCAGCAGCAAGGGCTGCTGAAGGAGCGGCGGCAATTGCCGCGGCAACAATGGCGCTGGTAGCGACCCAGCGAAGCGTGCGACGTTTCATGAACTCTCCAAATCTCAGGGAAAACAATCTGATAAAGGGTACCGCGGGAGGGCCCCGAATTCGAACTCATGTGCCGAGGCGCACGAGAAGAATTTGACGAAATCTTTGGGCGATACTGGGTTCGAACCAGCGGCTCTGCGCTCAAGAAACGCGACAGCGCTTCGCGCGCATGCCGCCAAGACAATTTTTCATTGGCGAGGGAGAGGCGAAGCCTCGCGAGGTCACGGATCGAAAGCTACCTTGGTGGGCGATACTGGGTTCGAACCAGTGACCTCTTCCGTGTCAGGGAAGCGCGCTACCACTGCGCCAATCGCCCAGGCACTCCCCCGAAGGGAAGATTCTGGAGAGGTGGATACCGGATTCGAACCGGTGTGGACGGCTTTGCAGGCC
>WLDR01000172.1 GCA_009704705.1 Actinomycetota bacterium
CGGCCAAAGAACTGGGCCTAGGCGACGACCACGCAGGAATCATTCGCCTCGGCGAGATGGGCCTCGACCCCGATGGCACGCTCGCGCTCGGCAGTAACGCTCTCGTACTTTTCGCGCTCGACGACTCGGCCGTCGACATCAACGTCACCCCCGATCGCGGTTACGCGTTTTCGATTCGCGGTGTTGCGCGCGAATACAGCCACGCGACCGGTGCTGTGTTTCGCGACCCGGCCAGCTGGTTGCCCGCGAACGGCGGGGCCCACGTTGCGGGTTCGTTCGCGAAAACGTTTGATGTTTCGATTGACGACAAGGCCCCGATTCGCGGTCGCGTCGGCTGCTCAATTTTTGTCACGCGTGTTGTGCGCGGGGTTGACCCCACACGACCGACTCCGGCATGGATGAGTGGGCGGTTGCGTTTGGCGGGCATCCGCTCAATTTCGCTGATTGTGGACATCACCAACTACGTGATGCTCGAGCTCGGCCAGCCGATTCACGGCTACGACCTCGACAAGTTGACCGGCGGCATCGTCGTGCGTCGTGCGAGCGCGGGGGAGAAGCTCATAACTCTCGACGAGCAAGAGCGCACGTTGAACGCCGAAGACCTGCTGATCACCGATGGTTCGGGCCCGATTGGTCTCGCCGGTGTGATGGGTGGATTCTCGACCGAGATTTCTGACTCGACCACCAACGTGCTCGTCGAGGCTGCCAACTTCGATCCGGTGTCGATTGCGCGCACGGCTCGTCGTCACAAGTTGCCTAGTGAGGCATCCCGTCGGTTCGAACGCGGCGTCGACCCGCTCGTTGCCGAGGTTGCGGCCGGTCGTGTTGTGCAACTGCTCGTTGACCTCGCTGGTGGCACTCCCGACGACATGGGGTCCATCACGGGTGCTGCCTATGTTGCGCCCGAGCCGATTGTGTTGCCCGCCGGCTTCGTGTCGTCGCTTATCGGGTGCGAGTTCACCGATGAGCAGATCCGCTCGTCGCTGGCTGAGATCGGTAGCGTGATTGCCGAGTCGGGGAGTGGTTCGAACGCCGGCCCGTCAAACGCCGGCCCCTCAAACGCCTCCGACCTGTCGGTCACTCCGCCGTCCTGGCGACCAGACCTCACCGACAAGTGGACGCTCGCCGAAGAAGTTGCCCGCATCGTTGGCTACCACCTCATTCCGGCTGAGTTGCCGACGGCTCCTCCCGGCCGTGGCTACACGGTGGCGCAGGTGTTGCGTCGTCGGGTGAGTGATGCCCTCGCATCCGCCGGTCACACCGAGGTGCTGAGCTACCCGTTCTTCGACGAGGCCACGAACGACCTGTTCGGTTCACCAGTTGCGCCGGTTGCCGGTGCACACGTGCCCGCGGTTCGTCTCGCCAACGCGCTCGATGACAGTCAGGGGTGGATGCGCACATCCCTCATCCCCGGACTCCTCCAGACCGCCGCCCGCAACCGTTCTCGCGGGCTCACCGACCTCGCACTCTTCGAACTCGGCCTCGTGTTCTTGCCCGAAGCCGGCACCAAGTATGGGCACGCGATGTTGCCGGGCGCGCAACGCCCGAGTGATGCTCAGCTTGCTGCGCTCGACGCGGCTATTCCGCCGCAGCCGCGTCACATCGCCGGCGTGCTCAATGGTGACGCCGTGGTACGCCAGCCGGGCGAGCGCGCGCAGCCGTTCGATTACTCGCACGCCCTCGACGCCGTTCGCCTGATCGGCTCGTCGGCCGGTGTCTCACTCGAGATTCGTCAGGGTTCGCACGCAAGTTTCCACCCCGGGCGTTGTGCTGAGGTGGTCCTGGTCACGCAATCTCACGCAACTGATCTCGTCGGCGAGCCGAGCGATACACAGGCTTCGGCGAGACGTACGCAGGAGCGTACGCATAAAAATCTCGTAGTGGGATACGCGGGCGAGCTTCTGCCCGCGGTTGCCGAAGCCTTCCACCTGCCCGGTCGGGTGGCCGCGTTCGAGATTGACCTCGATGCGCTGAGTGCGGTGGCGGGCAATCCGGTCACAGCTCACGAGGTGCCTGTGATGCCGGCGGCAACGCAAGACGTGTCACTGGTGGTTGATGCGAGTGTTGCATCGGCGGATGTTCTCGCAGCACTCGTCGAAGGTGCGGGCGAGCTGCTCGAGCACGCTCGACTGGTCGACATTTATGCCGGCGGCAATGTACCGGCGGGCACCAAGTCGCTTACCTTTGCGTTGCGGTTCCGTGCGGCTGACCGCACGCTCACGCAGGCTGAAGCAACCGAGGCTAAGGCGGCCGGTGTTGCGATGGCGGCGACTCGTTTCGGCGCGGTCATTCGCGACTAGCCCCGGATTCGCCGACTCTGCAAGACTCGGTTGACAAATTCGTAGGGTCGAAGAATCGGTCGGCCGTTCCACGGGCTGAGGCTCGTGAGATCGCTGTCGTCTGAGACGAGAATGTCGGCGTCGACTGCGAGCACGAGGTCCAGAATTCGGTTGTCTTCATGGTCGCGAACACCGCGGTCGAGGGGGAGTGGGTCGACGACCGCACCGCCCGAAATCTCGACAATTTCGACGAGTGCCTCGATATACGCGTCGACAATGTTGTCGTCGAGGCCGCGCCCTTTGAGTATTCGAGACGTGTTGCGCAGGATGTGCGGCGACAAGTACAGCTGTACATCGAGCGCATCGAATGCGAGTGAGATGCAGTCGGCTGCTGCGCTTTCCGATGTCGGTGGGAGCGGCTCTATCTCGGGCCACGTCGCGTTCGGGTTTATCAGGTTGAGAACGAAGATATGGATGTCAAAGACAACGCGCACAGACTCTCCCGGTCAGCTAGATTCGCTAGTCGCTCTTGAGTCGAGCAACCAACTCGCGAACTTCGTCCGCAGTGTAATTCCTTCCGCCACGCTGTGTTTTGGCTTCTGCACGGAGGGCGGCCATTCGGTTTGCCATCATCTGCGCACGGTAATGTCGCACTGCAATTCGCAGAAACTCGGACCGGTTTCCGCCAGCGAATTCCGTCACAACGATGTCAAGATCGGCAAGCATTTCCTCGGGCAGTGCGAAACCGACGGTCTTGGCTCGAGCCATGTGTGGACCTCCAAAAAATCCAAATATCGGACGTGACGATTATTGCACACGCGTATGCAATCTTCTGTTGTCGTTGCACACCTAGGCTGGGTGCGTGAGCGAACGTCGCAAGAAGGCCACGCCGGCTAAGCCCGGCCGGCCCACTAAACCGGGCAAACCAGCCTGGCTCTCACGCAACGTGTGGACCCTCTCGTGGGTCTCCCTCCTGCAAGACGCCGCGGGCGAGATGCTGTACCCGCTCATGCCGGTCTTTCTCAACACGTGAGAACGAACAACAGAGACAGCGTTATTTAAGGCATAAGTAACAATCCCTCTGCTGTTAA
>WLDR01000173.1 GCA_009704705.1 Actinomycetota bacterium
GATGTGCGCTTCAAAGGATGCAAACTGTGCAGCGTGACCTTCCGGGCCGGTGCGAAAGAAGTCGAGACCCGTTTCTCCGATGGCGCGAGTGCGTGGCATCGCGGCGAGCTCGTCGATGCGGGCAATGGCGCTCTCGAGTGTGCCGGCAGCGGCGTAATTCGGAGCCTCGTTCGGGTGAATGGCAACGGCGGCCAGCATGCGAGGTTCTGTTGCCGCGGTCTCCGCCGACCATTCCGACGTTGGAACATCTCCACCGACTTGAACCACACCGACAACACCGACTTCGGCAGCGCGGCGCACCTGCTCTGCATAATCGATGGGCTCGTCGCCATCTGAAATCTCGAGATGTGAATGATTGTCATACACAGCGACGGGCAACGGCTCCGGCATTGGCGGATAACTCACATCACGCGTTTGCCCGTGTTCCGCAGTGGGTTCGCGGTGACGGATATATGCCGATTCAGACATATATTTCTATTCCGGGCTTGTTTCGGTTGCAGCTTCTGTGTCAATGCGCGGAAAGAGCGGCTCGAGCGACGAGACAGTCGTGCCGTTCGGCAACTGACCCCAGCGACCCGCGTCGCGAATCGGCTGGTCGTCGAGGGGCCCAAGTTTCGCCTCAGCACCGAGTGCAGACCAGAGAATCGACGTGGCCTTCGGGATAACCGGCGAGAGCGCCACACTCAGCACCCGCAGTCCCTCGGCGCACGTGTTCAGCACGGTCGCGAGGCGGTCTGCATTTGCCGGGTCTTTCGCGAGGGCCCACGGCGCCTGTTCGGTGATGTACCCGTTGAGAGCATCGACGAGCGTCCACACGCTCGCGATGGCCTCGTGAATGGCGAGCCGGTCGATCGCGTCGTCAGCCTGCGCAATTGCGGCAAGCGCAACGTCGGCGATTGCCTGGTCAGCTGGTTGAACATCCACCGCGGCCGGCACGACACCGTCGAAGTACTTCTGCGTCATCGCGAGCACGCGCGACGCGAGGTTGCCGAAGCCGTTAGCGAGCTCGGCCTGGTAGCGAGCCGAAAGGTCTTCCCACGAGAAGGATCCGTCCTGGCCGAACGCGATGGCGCTCAAGAAGTAGTAGCGGAAGGCATCCGACCCGAACGTGTCGGTGATGTCAGTGGGCGCGATGCCCGTGAGCTTCGACTTCGACATCTTCTCGCCGCCGACGAGCAACCAGCCGTGACCAAACACTCGATGCGGCACGTCAATGCCAGCGGCCATGAGCATTGCGGGCCAGATAACCGCGTGAAAGCGCAGGATGTCTTTGCCAACGATGTGCGTCGCAGGCCACAGTCGCTCGAGCTTCTCGGAGTCAGACCCGTAGCCAGCAGCCGTGATGTAGTTGAGCAGCGCGTCGAACCATACGTACACAACGTGCGACTCATCCCACGGCAGCTTGATGCCCCAGTCGAACGTGCCGCGAGAAATGGACAGGTCAGCCAGCCCCTGCTTGACAAACTGGATGACCTCGTTGCGCGCCGACTCGGGCTGAACAAACTCGGGGCGCGCCTCATACAAATCGAGCAACTGCTGCTCGAACTGGCTCATCTTGAAGAAGTAGTTCTTCTCGTGCAAAATCTCGACGGGCTTCGAGTGAATGGCGCAAACCTGCTGCCCCGCGTACTCGCCGGTGCCGTCGACCAGATCGCTCGACTGCTTGTATTCCTCGCAGCCGACACAATATGCCCCTTCGTATTCACCGGTGTAGATGAAGCCCTTGTCATGGAGCAACGAGAGAAACTTCTGCACGTTGTCTTCGTGTCGCGGTTCGGTGGTACGAATGAAATCGTCATTGCGAATGTCGATGGTCTTGAGCAGTGGCTTCCACGCGCTCTCGACTAAGCGGTCAGCCCACTCCTTCGGCGTCGCACCGTTTGCCGTCGCGGTGCGCAGAATCTTCTGTCCGTGTTCGTCGGTTCCGGTCAGCAACCACGTGGGGTCACCCGACTGGCGGTGCCAGCGCGCAAGCACGTCTGTGGCGACCTCGGTATACGCGTGTCCGATGTGAGGCACGTCGTTGACATAGAAAATCGGTGTCGTGACGTAGAAGCTATTGGGCGCGGACATGTGCTCCAGTCTAAATCTTGGGGCGGGAGCCCAACGCACCCTGGTAGAGGTCACGTTTGCTCAAGCCCGTGAGGTCGGCGACCTGCGCCGAGGCATCCTTGAGGCCGAGCCCGGTTGCGGTGAGACGTGCGACTTCGGCGAGGGCATCCTCAAACGAAACGGATGCGCCAGCGGCCGCTCCGCCAATAACCACAACGATTTCGCCACGCACCTCGTCGCGCGCCCACTCCGCAAGTTCGCCCAGCGTGCCGCGCTTCACTTCTTCGAACATCTTGGTCAGCTCGCGACACACAGCCGCGGGCCGGTCGGCACCGAGCACATCACGCGCATCAGCGAGCGACTCATCGATTCGATGCGGACTCTCGAAGAACACCATAGTTCGTGGTTCGCGCTCAAGAGCAGCGAACACCGTTCGTCGGTCTGACGATTTGCGGGGCAAAAAGCCCTCGAACGTGAATCGGTCGGTGGGCAGACCCGAAACGGCGAGCGCCGTGACAACTGCCGATGGTCCGGGAATGATCGAAACCCCGATTCCTGCTTCAACGGCGGCGCGCACGAGCACGAACCCGGGGTCGCTGACGGTTGGCATTCCCGCGTCGCTCAAGACGAGCACGTCGTCGTCGACGGCCAAACGAAGAATCTCACCGGCCCGATCACCTTCGTTGTGTTCGTGCAGTGCGATGAGCTTGGGGCGGTTCTCGATGTGCAGACCAGCGAGCAATTTCGATGTCGTTCGCGTGTCTTCACACGCGATAACGGCGACTGTTTCGAGCATCTCGCGCAGGCGTGGTGACGCGTCGCCGAGATTGCCGATGGGTGTGCCGCCGAGGATGATCACAGCATTCAGTTTGTCAGGTGTATTGCTCGTAGGCTGTTCTGCGTGACCACGGGGGCCGAACACGCGCAAGAGATCACGGGCTCGCGCATCGACGAATGGTGGGCACGTGTGCTCGCTTCGCCGCGTCGCGCTCGTCTGTGGTTTTGGGGCGGCCCCATCGCCGTCACGCTGTTCGCGTTCATCTTGCGCATCTGGAATCTCGGAAGCCCCCGCTCACTCGTCTTTGATGAAACCTTCTACGTGAAGGATGCGTGGACACTCTTCAACCTCGGTTACGAGGCGACCTGGCCAGAGAACACCGACCCGGTCTTCAACTCCGGCGGGGCCGACACATTCAACACGATTGGGTCGTTTGTCGTTCATCCCCCACTCGGCAAGTGGCTGATCGCGCTCGGAATGGCGCCGTCTGCCGGCGTTGACCCCGTGGGCTGGCGCATTGCGGTTGCGCTGGC
>WLDR01000174.1 GCA_009704705.1 Actinomycetota bacterium
CGGTCGGCAAAGTGGCGAACCATGTCGGGGTCATCCGCCGCTTCGGTCAGAGCTTCGGCGAGCAGGCTGATTGCTCCGATGGGCGTCTTCAATTCGTGACTGATGTTCGCTACGAAATCTCGGCGCACCTCTTCGAGGCGACGAAACTCGGTGCGGTCCGCGACGAGCAGCAGTGTGTAGCGAACGCCGAATTGGGATGCCCGCGCCTCAATCGAACTCGTCGCCTCGCCGTAAGGCCCGCGAGGAATCTCCAGCTCGCGCGTCATCGGTTCGGGGCTGCGTCGTAGGTCTTCGACCAGGGCAACTAATTCGGCCACGGCCAGTCGCTCTTGCGAGACGAGTCCGAATTGCACGGCCGCGGGAGACGCGGCGACAACCTTGATGGAAGTGTCCACGATGATTGCCGGAAACTCAATTGACTCCAGTAGTTCGGCAACACCCGCGGGCAATTCCCACGCAGCCGCTTGGAGCGCAGCATCCGAGTCTCGCGTTGCACGAGCAATCATGACCACGATGGTTCCTCCGGCTACCGCGCCCAGAATTATGGCGATAACGATAACCAAGCCGACGTTCATAACGTCAACGCTAACGGAACGTGACCAGCAGCCAACCGGCAAGTGTCGAATACGTCGCGTTGGTGTGAATTGTTCAACGTTGCGTTACCTTCCGTTAAGCCAGTTCATTCCTGTGAGCAATATTCGTTTGGGTTACTGTCAAAACGAGAAGTGAAGTGAGAAGGTAAAGACATGCGCGAAATGTTTCAGCAAGAGCTCAGTGAGTTGCAAGACCGACTCGTCGATGTCTCCATCCTCGTCACGACAGCCATCACGAAAGCAACACAGGCTTTCGGCGAGAGTGACGTGGCACTCGCCGAAGAGGTCATTGAAGAAGATCACTTCATCGACGAACGGGCTCTGAGCCTCGACGAACTCGCCATCCAGATTCTCGCTCGTCAGCAGCCCGTCGCCCGCGACCTTCGCATTGTCGTGAGCGCGCTCCGTATTTCCAGCTCGCTCGAGCGCATGGGCGACATGGCTGACCACATTGCCCAGCTCACCCGCTACCGCTTTCCGGAGAAGGTCGTTGCAAAGGGCCTGCGCGGCACGTTCAAGAAGATGGGCACGCTCGACATCCAGGTCGCCGAGACCCTGACCAAACTCTTGAAGTCACAGAACTTGAAGCACGCCGACAAGATTCGTGACCTCGACGACGAGGTGGATGCGTTGCACCTGTCCGTCTTCGACAAGGTGCTCGGGGAGACCTGGGCCGGCACTCCGGTCGACACCGTGGATGCCACACTCGCGAGCCGCTACCTCGAACGTTTCGCCGATCACGCCGTCAACATCTCGAAGAAGGTCAAGTACCTCTCCACCGGTGAGTGGACGAGCGACGGGACCGCTCGCATCGACATTATCGAAGTCGACTAAGTCCCAGGCTGGTTTTTAGGCGCGTCTTCTTTTCGTCTACTTCTTCTGACCCTGCGCGGCTATTTCTTCTGGCCCTGCGCGACTACTTCTTTTGACCCTGCGCGGCGACGGCCGCTGCACCCGCGGCTGCAGCCGCTGGGTCGAGGTATTCGCCCGGCTTCACCGGCATGAAGTTGTCGTCCAATTCATAGACGAGCGGAATGCCCGTGGGGATGTTCAGCTCGGCAATGTCGTCGTCTGAGATTCCGTCGAGGTGCTTCACGAGCGCGCGCAGCGAATTACCGTGAGCCGTGACGAGAACGGTCTTGCCTGCTTTGAGGTCTGGCACGATGTCGCTGTTCCAATAGGGAACCATGCGATCGATGACGTCTTTCAGGCACTCGGTCGCGGGGACCTGTCCGTCGATGCCGGCGTAGCGCGGGTCATCCATCTGTGACCACTCGCTGTCGTTGTCGATGGGCGGTGGCGGAACGTCGAACGAGCGACGCCAGATCTGGAACTGCTCCGGGCCATACTGGGCAAGCGTTTGGGCCTTGTCCATTCCCTGAAGTGCGCCGTAGTGACGCTCGTTGAGGCGCCAGCTGCGCTTGACGGGAATCCAAAGGAGATCTGCTTCTTCGAGTGCGAGGTTCGCGGTTTGAATGGCGCGAGTCAGAAGTGACGTGTAGAGCACGTCGGGCATGACATTCTTTTCGCGCAGCAAGGCACCGGCCTTCTTGGCTTCGCCCACACCCTGTTCGCTCAGGCGAACGTCTACCCAACCGGTGAAAAGGTTCTTTTGGTTCCAGTCGCTGTTGCCGTGGCGGAGCAAAATCAGGGTGTGCGTCATGCCCCAAGTCTAGGCAAGACTGTGAAGCATGCCGGTCGGAAACATCACGCGCGGAACGACCAACCCGAACCGTCTGCGTCGCGTCGACCGCTGGATTCAAACGTGGCCGGGACTGCGTTCGACGGGCGACCCACTCGTCGTCGACTTAGGGTTCGGAGCAAGTGCGGTTACCACCGTCGAGCTTCGCGAGCGACTCGTGCGCGTGCGCCCCGACGTCGAATTGCTCGGACTCGAGATAGACCCGGCCCGCGTGGCCTCGGCACGAGAAGACCTGCTGCGCTGGGGCATGACGGATGCGCATCCGCCGATTCGCTTCGACCTCGGCGGGTTCGAAACGCCCTTGCCTCGCGGGCGCAAAGCAACCGTCATTCGTGCATTCAACGTGCTTCGTCAGTATGACGAGCCACACGTGCCCGCCGCGTGGGAGTCGATGCTCGCCGCGCTGCAACCAAACGGAGTGCTTGTCGACGGAACCTGCGACGAAATCGGTCGTGTGTCGACGTGGCTAGCTCTGACCCCGGCCGTGGGCGACCGACCTGCCGGGCCGCAGTCGCTCACCCTCTCGCTGAAACTAGACGGCCTCGATGTGCCCAGCATCGCCGCCGAACGTTTGCCGAAGGCGCTCATTCATCACAACGTGCCCGGCGATGCGGTCAACAACCTGATGACCGACCTCGACAAGTGGTGGGCAGTGCACGCGCCCCTGAGCACATTCGGGGCCACTCAGCGGTGGATGGCCACAGTCGAGTCGCTCAAATCGAACGGGTGGCCCGTGCTCGCCGGTCGCACCCGCTGGCGATTGGGCGAAATTACGATCGCGTGGGGCGCACTCGGTCGCGACTGATTCGCGGCACATCGACGGCCTTGCCCGCAGTGGGAGGAACGATGACCGTCTGTCGAGCCGCCATCGCGCGGTCGCCGTTTGCCGCTTGACCATCTGCCGCAACACCCGGGGCGAGCACGATGAGTTCGGCATCCACCGGCACCGAGCGCTTTATCAACGCGAGTGCAATCGGCCCCTCTTCGAAATGACGAGCTGCTGACGTGATGTGCCCGACGTGC
>WLDR01000175.1 GCA_009704705.1 Actinomycetota bacterium
GATCTTGCGTTCGAGCACGCAAACGGCGAGTACCGGCTGGTCTTCAATACGGGCGCGACTGCGGGGCAAACGGTTTTTCACGTACACGCGCACGTTCTTGCCGGCGGACTCGAGGAGGGCTCGCTTGCCTGAGTCATCAGGTGAAACAAGCGTCGTCGAAATCGATGGCATTGAGATGGTTCGACTCCTCGGCCCTCAAGATCGACTGTTGACGCGCATGGAGCGCGAGTTCCCGCTCGTCGACGTGCTCGTTCGCGGCAACGAGATTCGTCTCGTCGCACCAGACACCGAAGAGGGCCAACGTCAGACCGGCGACGCCAAGCGCATGCTTCTCGAGCTGGTTGACCTCGTTCGCGGAGGCGTGAACCTCGACGACACCGACGTCTCTTCGGCTGCTCGTCTCGTGGATTCCCGCGTCGCGTCGTCCAGTGGCGTCAGCGGCGACGTTGCCCCGCGTGACTTGATGGGCGAGGCAATTCTGTCGTCTCGTGGAAAGGTCATTAGGCCGAAAACTGCCGGCCAGAGTGCCTATGTGAATGCCATCTCTGAAAACACGATTGTGTTCGGCATCGGCCCGGCAGGCACGGGCAAGACATACCTTGCGATGGCGAAAGCCGTGCAGGCCTTGCAGCGTAAAGAGGTGAGTCGGATCATCCTGACTCGCCCGGCCGTTGAAGCGGGCGAACGTCTCGGGTTCTTGCCCGGCACCCTGACCGACAAGATCGACCCATACCTTCGCCCACTGTTCGATGCCCTGAACGAAATGCTTGACCCGGAGTTGGTCCCCAAGCTGATGGCGGTCGGCACCATCGAGGTCGCGCCCCTGGCCTACATGCGTGGTCGAACGCTGAACGATTCCTTCATCGTTCTCGATGAGGCGCAGAACACAACTCCCGAACAGATGAAGATGTTCCTCACGCGGCTGGGGTTCAACTCAAAGATGGTGATTACCGGTGACATCACCCAGGTCGACTTACCCGATGCGTCGAGCGGGCTTCGCCTGGTGACGTCAGTTCTCGACGACATTGATGACATTCATTTCGCACGACTCACCTCGCAAGACGTGGTTCGTCATTCACTCGTCGGCCGCATTATTGATGCATACACCGCGTTCGATGAAAAGCGTCAAGCTGCTCGCGCGAACCGAACGCCAACGTCAACCAAGCCGAACACGAGAGGGCGTGCATGAGCATCGAGGTTCTCAACGAGTGTGGGTTTGAGACGGACGAGTCCGCTTTGCAGCGCCTGGCGACCTATTGCCTCGACAGCCTTCGGGTTCACCCCGATGCCGACCTGTGCATCACCATGGTCGACGTTGCCGCCATGGAGCGCTACCACATTGAGTTCATGGATGAACCGGGTCCAACCGATGTCTTGAGCTTTCCGATGGATGAGCTGCGCCCCGGCAACGATGACCAGGTGACACCCGCCGGCATGCTGGGCGACATCGTGCTCTGTCCCGACGTGGCGACCGAGCAAGCGGCAGCCGCCGGACACTCGGTGTCGGATGAACTGCTCCTGCTCACGGCACACGGAATATTGCACCTTCTTGGTTTCGATCACGCAGAGCCCGATGAAGAGCGTGAAATGTTTGCACTTCAGCGCGACTTGCTCGTGGGCTTTTCGGTTACTGAACGCAAAAGAAAGAAATGATGACCGCAACCCTGTCCGCTGTCGTCGCACTCGTGCTCATCGGGTTTGGTGGCTCCTTGGCGGCCTCAGAGTCGGCACTCGGCATTCTCTCCAGTGGCGATATTCGCGAAATGGCGAAAACCCGCCGGGCCAAGAAGTCGCTCACGGCGATTGCAGACGATTTGCGCGCTCACCGTAACGCGACCAACTTTGTGCGCATTTTCGCCGAAACAACAGCGGCCGTGCTCATCACCATCACGCTCGCCGCGTCGGGGCTGCCGTTGTGGGGGGCATTGCTCATCTCCGTGCTGATCATGACCGTGGCGTCGTTTGTGTTGGCAGGGTCGAGTCCGCGCAGTGTCGGGCGCGCGCATCCTCAGGCTATTCTCGGGTCGTCGGCCATCATCATTCACGCACTTCGGTTCGTGCTCGGCCCCATTGCCGACGCGCTCGTTCGGTTTGGTGACAAAGTAACTCCTGGTCGACCCGGCATCGTGACGTTTACGAGTGAAGAACAGCTGCTGAGCATGGTGGACGAGGCGACGCGACACGATGTTCTCGAGAACGATGAGCGTGCGCTCATCCACTCGGTATTCGAATGGGATGACACGATTGTGCGCGAGGTCATGGTGCCTAGAATCGACATGGTCACGGTCGACGCGACCGACACTCTCAAAACCGCCGCAACGCACTTTCTCGACTCTGGATATTCGCGAGTACCTGTTCTGGGTGACAGTGACGAAGACGTTCGCGGGGTCGTGTATTTGCGTGACGTCGCCCGGCGTTCGATTGAGAACTCGAGCAAATGGGCAAAAGAACAGGTCAGCAGCGTGATGAGACCCGTTGTATTTGTGCCTGAATCCAAGAAGGTTGATGACACCTTGCGACTCATGCAGGCGGAGTCGACACACATCGCCATCGTCATCGACGAACACGGTGGAGTCGCCGGTCTGGTCACTCTCGAAGACATCATCGAAGAACTTGTCGGTGAAATCGTGGATGAGCACGACCGCGGTGGTGCGGAGGCGCAGCAGCTCGACGACGGCTCGTACCGAGTCAGCGCGCGCATGAACACCGAAGACTTGGGCAAACTGTTCGGGCTCGACCTCGACGACGATGACGTCGATTCGGTCGGTGGGTTGCTCGCGAAGGGCCTGGGTCGCGTCGTCGAAGTTGATGACACCGCAATCGTCAGCGGGTTGCGACTCACGGCGGATCGAAGTGGTGTTCGCGGCAAGCTCGTGACGCGCATCCGCGTTGAGCGCACGCCAGAGCTCATCGACGCCCAAGATGCCTTTGACGGCGAGGAAAACTAATGGCTCGTCCCTCGAAGAACGCCAAAGAAGACGAGGGAAGTTATCGCAGCGGTTTCGTCTCGTTCGTCGGGCGACCCAATACGGGCAAATCGACTCTGACGAACGCTCTCGTTGGTGAGAAAGTGGCCATCACGAGCGCGAAACCGCAGACGACTCGACACGTGATCCGCGGAATTGTTTCCCGCCCGTCGGGACAATTGATATTGGTCGACACACCGGGAATTCATCGTCCGCGCACGCTTCTCGGCGAGCGGCTCAATGCGCTCGTTCAGTCAACGCTCGGCGACGTTGACGTTATTGGCATGTGCTTTCCGGCCGACGAACCCGTCGGCCCTGGCGATCGTTTCATCAGTGAGCAGCTTGA
>WLDR01000176.1 GCA_009704705.1 Actinomycetota bacterium
ACGCCAGCGAGCAAGAACGCCGTCGGGAGCATCTTCTCGAACAAGCGCGAACGTGAAGTGATCGCGCCAGTCACCGTTGATGTGGATGTACCGACGCCGAAGACCCTCGTAACGAAAGCCCAGCTTCTCGACAACGCGAAGCGACGCCGTGTTCTCGGGTCGGATGGCGATCTCAACCCGGTGAAGACCGAGAGCGTGAAAGCAGTAGTCCGTCGCCATCGCCACCGCCGTGGGGGTGACGCCCCGACCCGCGACGCGTTCCGCAACCCAGTAGCCAATCTGGCCCGACGACAGCGACCCATAAGCCAGCGACGACACGTTGAGCTGCCCGACGAGTTCGCCGTCGACCTCGATGACGAGGGGAACTGCCGAACTCGATCGCGCGTGAGAGAGCAGAGTGCGAACCAAACCTCTCGGGTCGCCAAACGCGAATCCGTTCGGGTTCGTTGCCTCCCACGTGCGAAGCCACGATCGGTTGATCATAAGTTCGCGGTCGAGTGCCCGAACATCACGCATGCGAATTCCACGAAGTACGATGCCGGTGTCCGCATCGTCCGCGATGGTGGGAAGGTAAAGGGCGGACATGATTACTTCTGATCGATAAAGGCACGCAGCCACGCGCGAAACTCCGCGCCGAGATCATCGCGGCTCGCAGCGATCGTGACGACCGCCTGCAAATATGCGAGTTTGTCGCCCGTGTCATACCATTCGCCGTCGATAATGACACCCCAAACCGGGCCGGCAATGGATTCGTCTTCGGCGAGCTCGTTGAGAGCATCCGTCAGCTGAATTTCGTTGCCCTTGCCTGGCTTCGTTTCATCGAGCAAGTCAAAAATCTGCGGGGGCAGTACGTATCTACCGATGATTGCAAGCTGACTCGGCGCCTCGTGCGGGGCTGGCTTTTCAACCATCGAGCGGATGCGCACCCGGCCGGACTGTTCGGTCGGTTCGACATCAGCGATTCCGTAGGCCGCGACGTCATCGGGCTTCACCTCGGCGAGCGCAATGACGGTTCCACCGTGCGTCGCATGCACGTCCAACATTTGGCGAAGAAGAGCGCCGAGTGGTTCGGTGATGATGTCGCCGAGGAGCAACGCAAAAGCTTCGTTTCCGACGTGGGCACGTGCCTTCGAAACGGCGTGTCCGAGACCGAGTGGGTCGCCCTGGCGCAAGAAGTGAATCTGCGCGAGCCCGGTTGACTGGGTCACGTCTTTGAGCTTTGCCACGTCACCCTTGCCGAGCAGAGTCGTTTCAAGTTCCCACGCGCGATCAAAGTGGTTCTCTAGGGCGTTCTTGTTTCGGCCCGTAATCATCAACACGTCGTGCAATCCGGCGGAGACGGCCTCTTCAATCACGTACTGAATCGTCGGCTTATCCACCACCGGCAACATCTCTTTGGGCAAGGCCTTGGTAGCCGGCAAGAAGCGAGTTCCCATACCTGCTGCGGGAACCACAACCTTCGTCACGCGCGTACTCACCCGTCCACTCTATTGGGGTGCACCCTGTTCCGTGAGGTGGCTACGACCTAGGCTAGGGATGTGGATCAGCCGGCAACCGAGACGAAACGTGCCCTGCGCGCCGAACTTCGCGAACGCCGCCGCAATCGCACCTCGAAACAGACCGATGAAGACACTGCGGCACTCACGGCGCACCTGCGTAATCTTGTCGGCGCACTCGGTGTTCGTTCGCTGTCGATTTATCTTTCGTTGCCGACAGAGCCGAACGTTCGGCCCTTCATCGCCTGGGCGATCAGCAATCAGATTCGTGTTCTCGTTCCGGTCAGCCGTGAAGACGGTTTGCTCGACTGGGTCACGGCCGTAGACGGTCTCGACGAGGCGATGGGAACGTTGGGTGTGCCCGAGCCGACCGGCGAGGTGCTCGGTCCGCTCGCCATCAACGATGTCGACCTCATACTTGTTCCGGCAGCATCCATCGACGCACACGGAACTCGCCTGGGTTGGGGTCGCGGTTTCTTCGATCGCATGCTCGGCTCGATGAATCATCGCCCACCCGTGTTCGGCGTCGTGTTTGCTGACGAACTCGTCGATGAGTTACCCAGCGAAGAACACGACTCCCCCGTCGATGGGGTTGTGACGCCGGTTGGAATCACACGATTCACCCGATAGCAACGTTGGGTGCCGATTAGCCCCAGTGCGGGGGCTTGTCGCCCGAGAGTCTCTCGTCGTTTGTCGTGGGGCTCTCGCCATAACTCTCCGGCGATTCCGACAGAGGCGGAGTGTCGGCGCCGTCGCCCGGGCTCCCGTCGGGAGTCCACGTCACGCGCTTAGCCGTGCGGGGCTTGCGCTCGTCAGGTTCGTCGCGCGAGTCAGTCTTCTTCGTCACGGTACGAACGAATTTCGAGGGGTGCCGTCGCGACATCAGAACCATCAACCGGGGCGGGAAGTCGGGTCGCCGACGGAATCGGCACCGGCGCAGAGACCGGCGCTGGCATTGGGGCAGACACAGGAATGGACGTTGTCGCAGTCGCGAGTTCTTCCACGCGTTCGACAACGGCCGGCGACAGGATGTTCTGCACGCGGTCGGCGACGCCATCCGGGTCGGCAAAGAGCTCAAAGCTGTGCACACGCACGTAGTGCCACCCCAGTTGGCGAAGCGCCGCGGGACGCAGACGAAGGGCCTCGCGCAGGGTTCCGGTAGACAGCACCTCATCCGTGTCGATGGCGACTGCTTTGCCGTCAATGGTTGCCGCCAGCGGGATAACCCCGGCGTGATTGAGCGACACACGAATGCCGCGACGCTCGAGACGTCGAGCGAGGTCAACGAGCATGGGCTCGGAATTGCCGTCCACCTTGCGCTCGCCCAGAACATGTCCCTGGGCTTCGGAAAGCACATCAACGAGTGCGAGCGTGCCGTGACTGAGTCGCGATGAGTCGATGTCGCTCGGTGAGAAGCACGAGACGATTTCGAGGGAGCGGCGAGCCCGAGTGAGTGCGACGGCAAGAATTCGTTCTCCGCCGGGTTGCGACAACGTTCCAAAGTCGCTGAGTAGGCGTCCGTGCGGCGTGCGGCCGTATCCGATGGAGAAGATCACGCGGTCACGACTTTGTGCGACCGACTGTTCGAGTGTCATCACGATAAAGGGTTCAGCCCGGTCCGTCAGGATGAACTCGGCAACGTCTTGTCGTCGGGCAAATGCCGACAGCACGGCCGCCTCGACGCGAGCCGCGTGCTTTGCGCTCGCGGTCACCACCATGAGCGATTCATTCGGGCGGGCGGTGGCGTGCGCAAGCACGAGCTCAACGACCGCCTCGACTTCCGCATCCGTGCTCTCGACCAA
>WLDR01000177.1 GCA_009704705.1 Actinomycetota bacterium
ACTGTCAACCGGCGACGCGCTCGTAGTGCACCTCGGCATGAGCGGGCAGGTGTTACTGCGCGAGCCGGATGCGCCGGCCGGCCGCCACCTGCGGGTTCGGTTCGACGTCGAGAGCTCTGCTGCTGGAGGTCGAACATCCCGCGAACTCGTGGTCGCGTTTGTCGACCAGCGCATTTTTGGATCAATGGCTGTCGACCACGTGCTCGAACAGCACGGGTCGCTCGTGCCGTCTCAAGTGGCACACATCGCGCTCGACCCACTCGATGCTCGTTTCGACGATGACTTATTCGTGACGCGACTTCGTGCCAAGCACACCGGCCTCAAGCGAGCCCTGCTCGACCAAACCCTGGTGAGTGGCGTTGGCAACATTTATGCGGACGAGGCGTTGTGGGCATCCCGCCTGCATTACGACCGGGCCACCGATTCGGTCACGACCGACGAGGCTCGCACGATTCTCGACGAGGTGCGTGCGGTGCTCCTCAAAGCTCTGGCCGAAGGGGGCACGAGCTTTGACGCGCAATACGTGAATGTCAACGGGCAGGCGGGCTACTTCGCGCACAGCCTCAACGCCTACGGCCGGCAGGGGGAAGCGTGCGTTCGATGTGGCACCCCGATCGTGCGGGAGTCATTCATGAATCGAGGGTCGCATTTCTGCCCGGTTTGTCAACCCCGGTAGCGTTTACCGCTGATTGGAAATAGCATTGGGAGAAGCCCTGAATTACCGGGGCCCTGTTCAGTGGCATCCACCAGTGGTGGCAGAGTTCATAGTGAGTCGTTTCCGCTGACGGGGAACGGCCCGGCGTAGGTCATCCGCACACAATTACGGAGGAATCATGAGCCCGGCACGAAGTACAGAAGGTGCGCCCATCTCCTCGATCGGTCGAGGGATTGCGGTGCTGGCGTGTTTCACTCCGCGCGCTCACTCGCTCACGCTGTCGGAGCTTTCGCAAAAGTCGAAGCTGCCGATGTCGAGCACGCACCGCGTTGTCGCGGAACTCACGACCGGTGGTTTCTTGGTTCGTGGCAAAGACAAGCGCTACCGCATCGGCACTCGCATGTGGTCAATCGCTCAGCTCGCTCCGGTGAGCGACCAGCTACGCGACCGTTCGTTGCCGACGCTCGCGCGTCTCTATGAAGAGACGGGCGAGAACATCACGCTCGCCGTGCTCGACCGCGGCCAAGCGCTCTACGTTGACCGCCTCGTCGGCGAAAAGACGATTCCGTCGGCCAGCCGTGCCGGTGGCCACTTGCCTCTTCACACAACTGGCGTCGGCAAAGTGCTGTTGGCCTACCTCGACAAAGAGAAGATCGACTCGTACCTGAGTCGCCCGCTGCAGCGTCCGACCCCGTTTTCGATCACTGACCCCGAGAAGCTGCAGGTCGAACTCGCCGAAGTTCGTCAGCGCGGGTATGCCGTCGCACGTCAAGAAATGACACCGGGCAGTGGATCGGTAGCGGTTCCTATTCTTCGTCGCGGGCGCTGTATCGCCGCCGTCGGTGTGGTCTCGCACCTGAACAAGTTGGACGTTCCACACCTGGTCGACATCTTGAACCAAGCCGCGCTGTCCATCGCGCGCGAGTTGGAAGAAGACAGCTAATGGCTGTGCCGCGGCTCGAGGCGGTCGTTTCAGGCCAACCACTTGGTGAGGCGCCGGTCTACATTTTTGGATCTGCACTCGGTTCGAATCACAACATTTGGAACGGCGCGCTCGAGCTCTTCGAGGGCCGCTTTTCGGTCATCCGTTTCGACCTTCCCGGTCACGGGGTGACTCCCTCCGCCGATGAGAGCTTCACGATGGATGAACTCGCCGACGGTGTCATCGAGATGGCTACTCGTTTCGGGGTTGACCGGTTCCGCGTCGCGGGCGTCTCGATTGGTGGGGCGCTCGCCCTCGTGCTCGCACGCCGATACCCGAATCGTGTCGAGTCGGCCGGTGTGGTGTGTTCGGCTGCCACGTTCGGTGGCGTTGCCTCAGGATTCCTCGAGCGCGCAGCGAGCGTTCGGGCAGAGGGCATGGGGTTCGTCACGCCGATTATTGCGGCTCGATGGTTTGCGCCCGCCTTCATCGAGAGAGATCCCGACACGGTTCAGCACATCGTCGACATGGTCGGCTCGTGCGACCCCGAAGGGTATGCCCAGTGTTGCGAGGCGCTCGCTACCTACGACGAGACCGCGCACCTCGGCGAAATTGATGTACCCGTCATGGTGGTGAGTGGTGAGCTTGATCCCGCAAGCCCAACCGAAGCGGGCGCGGTTGTTGCTCATGGCGTGCTCAACGGTCGCCAGGTTGTCATCATGAACGCGTCTCACTTGGCCGTGGTGGAGAATCCGCTCAGTGTCGCGGCGCCACTGCTTTCAAGCTGAGGACGAGCTTTCTCGGGCCCGGTTTCGCCCGGGGTGCGCGCATCCATTACCCTGAAAAGCCGTCACAACGACGGCTGACCTCACAACCAAAGGCGACGTTTCGTGTACTTGAAAAGCCTCACCCTCAAGGGCTTCAAGTCGTTCGCCCAACCAACGACGTTCGCGTTCGAAACCGGTGTCACGTGTGTGGTCGGTCCCAACGGCTCGGGTAAGTCAAACGTCGTCGACGCGCTCGCCTGGGTGATGGGTGAGCAGGGCGCGAAAACCCTGCGTGGCGGAAAGATGGACGACGTTATCTTTGCCGGCACGGCAACGCGCGGCCCGCTCGGCCGTGCCGAAGTTTTGCTCACGATTGACAACGCCGATGGCGCGCTGCCAATCGAATACAGCGAAGTCACAATTTCTCGCACACTGTTTCGCAACGGACAGAGTGAATACGCCATCAATGGCGAGGGATGCCGTCTGCTCGACGTTCAAGAACTACTCAGCGACTCCGGCCTCGGCCGTGAGATGCACGTCATCGTCGGTCAGGGTCGACTCGACGACGTGCTCGCCGCCGGCCCCGAAGATCGCCGCGGTTTCATCGAAGAAGCTGCTGGAATTCTCAAGCACCGCCGTCGCAAAGAGAAGACGGTTCGCAAGCTCGACGCCATGCAGGCGAACCTCACGCGACTCAGCGACTTGGCCGGCGAGGTTCGTCGCCAGCTGAAGCCGCTCGGGGCGCAGGCCGAGGTGGCTCGCGAGGCGCAGTCGATTCAAGCTGAACTTCGGGATGCGCGCGCCCGCATCCTCGCCGACGACGTGGTCGCCCTGCGCGCAACGCTCGACATTCACAACCAGACCGAGGCTCTTCCGA
>WLDR01000178.1 GCA_009704705.1 Actinomycetota bacterium
GCCGGCGTAACTCTGGGGTTGTTTCTTCTCAACATGGTTGCGTTTGACGTTGCGGTCGTTGTCTGGGCTGGGCTGTGTGGATCCATGACCACATTCAGCACCTTTGCGGTCGACACCGTTTTGCTCGCGACATCCCGGCCGAAGTTGGCGTGGAAGAACGGCCTTTTCACACTCGTCTTGAGCGTCGGCTCCAGCATCTTCGGTCTTGCCGTGGCTCACGCTGTTGCTTTCGTTCGCTAGTCGATGCACTGCGAGTAACTCGCCGAACCCTCGCGTGCCGCGTGTTAGACTTTCTCTAGTTTTTTTGGGCTTACTTTGTCGTTCGATCAAGCCTCAACGGCAATAAAAAGTGCGAGGGAGTCTCAGATGGGACGCGGCCGACAGAAGGCAAAGCACACCAAGGTGGCGCGCGAGCTGAAGTACTTCAGCCCGGAGACGAACTATTCGGCGCTCGAGCGAGAGCTCACCGGTGGTGAGGCTGGTGACCCCAACCTCGAAGACAACCTGGCGAAGTGGGCCGAGTATGCCGGAGCCGAAGTAGACAGTGACGGCGATGAGGCAGACGAAGCGGAAGACGAAGCGAAACGCGCCTAAGTCTTCTTGGGCGGGATCTTGGTTTGTATCTTCGCCTCTGTCTTTGTCTTTGTCTTTGGCTTTGACTTCGGTGAGGGCTTTGTTGACTGCGTCATTCGCGGTGAACGACTCGTTCGCGACGGTCGGCCACGCGTCTGCCCGCTCATCACGGTCGCTCCGAGCCACGTCCCCGCGGACGCACACATCACTGCGACCAGCGCTCCAACGACGAGCAGAACAACCGTAACTTTGATGTCCGTGACCTCTGCCAGAATCACGAGCACACCACCCATGATTGCTGCCCCGATTAGCCAGCCCACGTAGGCAATCAAGGAATACTTCCACGCGGCCTGTGACGCACCCTTCGCCGGGATGCGCAATACCCACCACTGGGCAATCAGCGGAATGCCGAGTGCAACAGCGATACCAGCGGCCACAAGCGGGATTCGAAGGGAGGCGTCTGTTTCTGCCGGGAGGAAACCCGGAACCTGAGCGACAACCCAGGCGATGGCCGTGCCACCGGTCATCATGGCGAGCCACGGAATGAGTGGAGGTACTACCGCGGTTCGAGCGAAGAGTGCCCATTGAACGAAACCGGTGAGGAAGCCTTGTATGGCTCCGCCGATCACAACAGCGAAAAACTGCCAGACGGGGTCCCACCCGCTGATGATGGCGTTGACCAGCATCCAAGACGGAAACAGGAAACCGGCGGCAATGGCAATCTCGTTCCACGAGAACCAGGTAATGAAGGAGTGACCCGGCTTAGTCGGCATAAAGCCCCACCAAGCGCACCGCTCCACCGTCGACGCCCTTGGCGCCCTGCTCAAATCCGTCTAGGTCGCGCGACCCGGTTGACACCATGCCGACGACCCATGCGGGGATACCCAGCTCGGTGAGTTTCGTCGTGATTGCTGAGGCCGAATCGGGCGAAACGACAGCAATCATGCCAATGCCGAGGTTCCATGTTCCCTCCGTCGATTCGAGTGACTCGCCGCTCATGTCGGTGAGCACCCGGAAGACCGGTTGCGGTGACCACGTCGAGCGATCTACCTCAACCCAGGATCCGACGGGCAAAACGCGAGCGAGGTTAGCCGCGATGCCACCGCCCGTGACGTGGCTCAGCGCGTGCACGGCGGAGCCGAGCTCCGGTGATTCGAGCAGCTCGAGCAGCGGACCTGTGTAGAGCCGGGTGGGCTCGAGGAGCACTTCGCCGATGACTCCACCGAGGGCATCCGATTGATCAGTAAGACCAAGTTTCTGGTTCGCGAGAATGTGACGAACCAATGAGAAGCCGTTCGAGTGCAAGCCGCTCGAAGCCATGGCAAGAACGACGTCCCCGTTCTTCACGAGGTGAGCGCCCAGCATCGCGTCGCGCTCGACCACGCCGGTGGCAGCCCCCGCAACGTCATAGTCGTCGGGACCGAGCAGCCCGGGGTGTTCGGCCGTTTCGCCACCGACAAGCGCGGTACCGGTTTCGGCACACGCGTCGGCGATGCCCTTCACGATTGCAGCGATGCGCTTCGGCACAACCTTGCCGCACGCGATGTAGTCGGTCATGAAGAGCGGTCGGGCGCCGGTGACGATGATGTCATCAACAACCATGCCCACGAGGTCGAACCCGATGGTGTCGTGTTTGTCGACGGCCTGCGCCAACGCAACCTTCGTGCCGACACCGTCGGTACTCGTTGCGAGCAACGGTTGGCGATAATTCTTGATAAAGCTTGCGTCAAAGAGCCCGGCAAATCCGCCAACTCCACCGACCACTTCGGGCCCGTGCGTAGCCCGCACCGATGCCTTCATCAGTTCGACGGCTAGGTCGCCGGCGGCCGTGTCTACCCCCGCGCGCGCATATGAGTTGCTCATCGCGCACAAGTCTACCGACGGCAAGTATGCGAGACTTGGACTCATGTGCGGCATCGTCGGAATCGTTTCGCAACAAGCGGTTAACCAACAGATTTACGACGCACTCCTCCTCCTTCAACACCGCGGTCAAGACTCGACTGGCATGGCCACTGCTGAAAGCAACCAGCTGCACCTGTTCAAGGCCAAGGGTCAGGTGCGCGAGACGTACCGCACGCGAGACATGCGCTCTCTGCTCGGCAACATGGGAATCGGCCACGTTCGGTATGCCACGACCGGTGCCGCCAAGAACGAGGAAGAAGCTCAGCCGTTTTACGTGAACGCACCGTACGGCATCATTTTGGTTCACAACGGCAACCTGACGAACACTCGCGAATTGTCGCGTGACCTGTTCGCGATTGATCGTCGTCACATCAACACATCGAGCGATACCGAACTCCTACTGAACGTGCTCGCCACGGAAATTCAGTCGCGCATTTCAGGCGATCAGCTGGATGCGGCGCACCTCTTCGACGCTGTCTCGGGCGTGCACGCTCGCGTCGAGGGATCGTACGCAGCGATTGCGGTCATCGCCGGTCATGGCGTGCTCGCGTTCCGTGACCCGTTCGGCATTCGTCCCCTCATTCTCGGCTCGCGCCCGACCGAGAACGGCAAGACGGAGTGGATCGTCGCCAGCGAGTCTCTGGTTCTCGAAAGCGCCGGTTACAACATCGTGCGTGACGTCGAGCCCGGCGAAGCCATCTTCGTCTCGAGTGACGGTGAGATGCAGGCGAAGCAGTGTGCAGC
>WLDR01000179.1 GCA_009704705.1 Actinomycetota bacterium
AAAGATGACCGCCGATATCGCAATCAGCGTCAGAGTTACGGTCGGCAGTTCGCCTCGACGTGCGCGCGTTCGACGGCGATTGTCGCGCGACGTGCCTCCCGGGTGCACACAGGACGGACAAAGCACGCCGACGGCGCCCGGTGTCTGGCAATCAATGCAAATGGGCCGTTCGCACCGTTGGCAATGGATGTACGTCTCGCGCTTCTCGTGGCGATAACACGCTTCTGCCGCGAGTTCTTCGGTCACGTGTTGTCCTACAGTGCGGTGACGCTGATTGACTCAATGACCACGTCGTTCAGCGGGCGGTCTCGGCCATCCGTTTGGACCTTGGCAATTTCATCCACAATCTTGCGACTGTCCGCGTCGGCAACTTCGCCGAACACAGTGTGCTTTCCGAACAGGTACTGAGTCGGAGCAACGGTGATGAAGAACTGCGACCCATTCGTCCCCTGGCCACCCTGTGTGCCGGCATTTGCCATTGCAAGTTTGTACGGCTCGTTGAAATCAAGTTCGGGGTGAATTTCGTCGTTGAATTGATACCCCGGTCCGCCGAAGCCCTGGCCGAGTGGGTCGCCGCCTTGAATCATGAACCCGGCGATGATGCGGTGAAAAACCGTTCCCGCGTAAAGCGAGTCCGTTCGCTTTTCGCCGGTCGCTGGATCAGTCCATTCCTTGTCACCGGTAGCGAGACCGATGAAGTTCGCAACTGTCTTGGGCGCGTGGTTTCCGAAAAGGTTTACCGTGATGGGCCCGTGGTTGGTGTTGATAACGGCGGTGGCGGTGTGTGTCGACATGGTGGTCATTCTTTCACACGCGTGGCCTGTGCTTCGTCGAGAGTGACATGATTGTTACTACCACCCGGAAGGAAAGTGCCCACATGGCAAAGAAACGAGACCCGCGCGAAATGCTTCGCGAAGAAGCGCGCTCAATTCTTCAAGAGCAGAGGCGCATCTTGGCCCGTGCGGGAGCGGCGACCCGGGACGCAAGTCAGGACTTTAGTCGTTACGCGCAGGATGAAGTTTTCCCTCGCTTTGTCTCGGGTAGCCGCCGCGGCGTAAACCAGGCTCGTCACGCTCTTGTCGACGACGTGCTTCCGGCGGTTGGCGCCGCAGTGGGTGCTGCGATGAACTTGCTCGATGGCAAGGCGCCGAAAAATGCCCGGGCCGCACTTTCAGCCGCGCGCAGCGTAGTTTCACGTGCAACAAAAGGCGGGCCCAAAGCCTCGCCAGCTGTCGGTGCGTACGTTGGCGTGGCCATTGGTATCGCTGCCTTGGTGGGAATCGGGTACATCGCCTACCAAACCTTCCGAGCCGACGATGAATTGTGGGTTGAAGAGGACGACGACCTCTAGGCTCGATTGCTATGGCCCGCCCGTCTTCGACCACGCTGTCATCGGATCACTTTGTTCCGCACATTCAAGGCCTACGGGCTGTTGCCGTTCTGCTCGTTGTGGTCTATCACTTCTGGCCGGGTCGGCTTCCGGGTGGCTACATTGGCGTTGACGTCTTTTTTGTCATTTCAGGCTTCCTCATCACGGGACAACTGACTCGCGAACTTTCTGCCCGGGCGCGCATTGACCTGCCGTCGTTCTGGGCCAAGCGAATCCGTCGACTTATCCCTGCGTCACTCTTTGTTTTGGCGGTCTCGGCCGTACTGACCGCTTTCGTGATGCCCCTCGCCTACCTGCATGAATCGCTGTGGGACATTGCTGCGAGTGCCCTCTATTGGCAAAACTGGCACTTGGCCGCCGGATCGGTCAATTACCTCGCCAGCACGGGAAGCACCATCGCCGAGCACTACTGGTCGCTCGCCGTGGAAGAACAGTTCTACGTAGTGTGGCCGTTGCTCTTGCTCGCCGGATTTGCTTTGGGAGCCAAGTTCGCGGCGGCGAAGCGTTGGTCGTTTGTGGTCGGCACCGTCGTGGTGGTCGCGATTGTGTCGCTCGCCTTGTCGGTCTGGTTCACAGGCATCGACCCTGCCCGGGCCTACTTTGTGCTGTTCACCCGAATGTGGGAATTTGCTGCGGGCGCGCTGCTCGCCCTGTTCCCCGCCTTGCGGTTCCGCGGTCGCTGGGCCAGCAACATCTTCGGGCTCGTTGGGCTTGGTCTGGTCTTCGCTAGTGCCATTCTGCTCACCGGCGAAGTCGCGTTTCCGGGATGGATCGCGCTCATTCCCGTTGTTGGAACGGTTCTCATTCTGGCCTTGAATCCGGCTCAGACGCGTTTCAGCGTCACGGGAGTTCTCTCTAGTCGTCCGTTCACCTTTATTGGTGACATTTCGTATTCGTTGTACCTGTGGCACTGGCCACTCATTGTCGTTGCCCCGTTCATCATCGGGTGGGGACTCGGCACGGTCAACCGAATCATCCTGTTTGCCGCCGGGTTTGCGCTCGCGTGGCTGACCAAGAAACTGATTGAAGATCCGTTCCGGCGCCTGCCGTATCTGGTGTCACGCAAGCCGCGGTTTACCTTTGGCTGGATGCTCGTTTCGCTCGGCCTTATCGGCGCCCTTCTGGCTGGAGTTTTTGCCTACGCACAGCCAAAATATGAGGTTGCCGCCGCCGAGCTTGTCGTCGTGACAGACAACCCACCCGAGTGTTTTGGAGCCGCCGTGATAAGCGGATGTTCCAACGCGGCCCTCGACGGTGTCGTGATTCCCAGCCCTGAGTTTGGGAGCGCGGATCGCCCGGCGCATGAGGAATGCCTCGTGCAGCTGAACGAGTCGGATTTGGTCACGTGCACGTTCGGCTCCACCGCAACCAACGCCCCCCGCGTTGCTCTGATTGGCGACAGTCACGCGTACCAGTACATCGACGCCCTGATTCGTCAGTCAGAAAAGAATGGATGGTCGCTGACCACGTACCTCAAGGGTGCATGCCCCTGGACGATGGCCGATCCTGACGACAACAATCCCGCGTTCATCGAGTCGTGCAGCACCTGGCGAGACAATCTGGCTGTTGAACTTGCCGACATCGAGCCATATGACGCCATCATCACGTCCGCCCTCTCGAGTGGCTTAGTCGCCGCGTCGGGCAACATCGAGCAAGCTTCGATTGATGCCGCCGCTGCGTGGACCGCACAATCACGATCAGCACGCATCGTCGTTATCGCCGACAACCCGGCCGTCGGGTTTGACCCCAACAATTGCTTGCGCGCGGGAACTCCTCAATCGTGCGAGTTTTCGAGAGCCGATGGTCTCGTATCACCAGA
>WLDR01000018.1 GCA_009704705.1 Actinomycetota bacterium
ATTACATCGGGGAGCTACCAGAACTGGCCGGCCGTTGAGACACCGAGCGAAATTGCCCGGTTGTTCGTTGGTGTGGGCTTTGTCGGCATTTGGGACGAACTCTTCTTTATCTGCGTCATCTTCGCTCTGCTACGCCGCCACTTTTCGTTCTGGATCGCAAACGCACTTCAGGCAATCGTTTTCGTCTCGTTCTTGTGGGAACTTGGCTACCGGTCGTGGGGACCGCTGCTGACGCTGCCGTTCGCATTGATTCAAGGCTGGATATTCGAGAAGAGCCGCTCGGTGTGGTACATCATCACCGTGCATTTGCTCTTCGACGTCGTGGTCTTTCTCGTGCTCGTGTATGCGCACCACCCCGAGTGGGTGCCCATCTTCTTGGTTCCGGCGCCGACGCCGTAGCGCACAGCCCTACTGGGGGCGATTGGCCTGCATGATTTTTCGCCCGAGTCGAATGACCGACTTGCGGGGCGCAAGACGCGACGCAAACGCGCCCCACCAGTTTGTGCGACCGGAGATGACAAATGGCGCGGGGCGTCGACGATCGAGTGCCTTCATGGCAACGCGCACGACCTCGGGCGCGGTTTGCATCGGGCCGCCAATCTTGTCGGTGCCGGCACGATCGAAGAACTCGGTCTTGGTCGGTCCGGGGCACAGGGCGATGGCGTGCACGTTCGTTTGCTCCAACTCACCCCACAGGCCTTCGGTGAACGACAAGACGAACGATTTGGTCGCCGCGTAAACGGCGAGGTAGGGGAGTGACTGGAAAGCGGCCGTACTCGCCACGTTGAGGATCACACCGTCGTTGCGCTGAATCATGCCGGGCAGAAAAGCGCGCGACAAGTCAACGAGCGTGCCAATGTTGAGCGCGATTTCATCCGCCACCTTATTGGGGTCTTCGTTGACAACGGCCTGGTGCATGCCGAAGCCCGCGTTGTTGACGACCACGTCGACGCGAATGCCACGTCGTTGCAGCTCGCTTGCAAGGTCAGCACCCGCGCGCCAGACCTGCAGGTCTTTGGCGATGATAATCGATTCGGTGTCGTGCGCCTCACGTAGCTCTGCGGCCAGTTGCTCTAGCCGTTCTTCTCGTCGGGCAACCAAAAGCAACCGAGCACCTCGCGCGGCAAAGGCGCGAGCGAACTCCGCGCCGAGGCCCGAACTCGCTCCGGTAATCAAGACCAACTTTCCGGCGTACTCACGCAGCAAGACTTCCTCCTAAGGCAACGACAAGGGATCCAACAAGATAGGTGGCCGCCACCGCGATGGCACCGAAGGCCAGCTGGCGAAGAGCGGAACGAACGAAGTTCTTGCGCGTGTAGCGGGCAGCAACAGCGCCAGCCACGAGCAAGCCGATGCCACCCGCGATAAGTCCGGCGACGAGCGACTGAAAGCCGAGCGCATAGGGAATAAGTGGAATGAAGGCTCCGGCGGCAAACATGGAGAACGAACTCATCGCGGCCAGCCACGGTGAGGGCTTGGAATGCGGGTCGAGCCCGAGTTCGTGTGTGATGTGGATGCGCGCCGCCTGCAGGTCGTCGACATGCACTTCTTCGGCGGCGGTCGCGGCGGTCGTCGGGCTCATGCCCATCTTCATGAAGGTGACCACGAGCTCGTTTCGTTCACCCTCAGGATTCCTCTTGTGCGCCGCGATCTCGACAGCCAGCTCGGAGTCAACTTGCTCGTTTGACGTGCGCACCGATGCGTATTCGCCGAGTGCCATCGAGAAGGCCCCCGCGACGAGACCCGAGATTCCGGTGAGCACAATCACCGGGGCACTCGCTCCCGCGGCGCCGATACCCGCGATCAGTGCGATGTTTGAGACCAGGCCATCCATCGCACCAAACACGGCGGCACGAAACCACCCACCCGCGATGTTGGGGTGACTGTGGTCGTAGTCGTGAGGATCGAAACTCGAGAGGCCGGATTTCATGCGCGGCCTAGAAGCTGTAGCCCTCGTCTTCAAGGTCTGCTTCTTGCGCCTCCTTGACAACGGTTCCGATGGCGACGGCGAGCGAGATGCCCCAGCCGACCCACATCAAGCCGGTGCGCCAATCGCGTGGGCCCTTGACGGTGGCGCGCACAACGGAGATGCCACCGAATAGAGCACCCAGCACGGTTGTGTTCAGGATGAACTTACGCATGATTCCTCCGGTACAAAGCTTGCTCCCGCCGACGTGCGGAGCCCCTCAAGGTTACCGCGAAGCGACCGTCAGGTCTGCCGGTGTTGTGTGCAGTCGAGCAAACTCGAGTGTTTCAACCAACGCGGCGAACCGTTCCGACTCGTTCTTCGCTTTGCGCGTGTTGATCTCGGCGACAATGTGCCCCTGCCAACCGATGGCGGTCAGGTGTTGCAGTGTCTCGGCGACGGGCTGAATGCCGTGGCCGGGCAACAGGTGCTCATCGAAGATGCGCCCGTCGTCGCCGGTGGTTGCTCCGTCACACAGGTGCACGTGTCGCAGGCGCTCGCCGTATGCCTTCGCCAGCTCAAGACCCGAGTCGCCAGACAATGCGGCGTGCGAAAAGTCGAGGGTGATGTGATCGCAGTCGAGTTCACGCGGGTCGGGACCGGGCGCGTATGCCTGCACCGATCGCCCACGAACGGCCCACGGAAACATGTTCTCGACGGCAATCTCTACGCCCGTGTCGCGGTGTGTTTTGCGAACAATCTCGAGAAACTTCTCGGCGTACGTCGCCTGCCAGCGAAACGGTGGGTGCACGACAACGGTCGACGCTCCGACCGCAGCCGCGAGCTCCGCGGATTTCTCGAGCTTCACCTGAGGGTCGCGACCCCAGACAAAGTGAGTCAACAAGAGAACGGGGGCGTGCACCGAGAGGATGGGCTGCTGGTGTTCGTCGGAGAGCGCGAGTAGCGCATCCACCGACTGTGTCGTCTTGTCGTTAGTGACCATGACCTCGACACCGTCGTATCCGGCAGCAGCAGAGAGTCGGAAGGCGTCGTCGACGGGGAGGGGATAGACGCACCCAGCGCTCATTCCGATTTTCATCACGGTGAGAGCCTACGGTGAGAAGCCTGTTAACTTGGGGCACATAGACTTGTGGGCATGCCTCAGCCAGACATGAAGCCACGTAGTCGCGACGTCACAGACGGTATCGAGAAGGCCGCCTCGCGTGGCATGCTTCGCGCCGTCGGCATGGGCGATGAAGACTGGGATAAACCTCAGATTGGCGTTGCCAGTTCGTGGAATGAAATCACCCCCTGCAACCTCAGTCTTGACCGTCTCGCGCAGGCCTCGAAAGAAGGCGTACACGCCGGAGGCGGATACCCGCTTCAGTTCGGCACGGTCTCGGTCTCTGATGGCATTTCGATGGGCCACGAGGGCATGCACTTTTCTCTCGTGTCGCGCGAGGTCATCGCCGACTCGGTCGAGGTCGTGATGAGCGCCGAGCGCCTCGACGGATCTGTTTTGCTCGCCGGTTGCGATAAGTCGCTCCCCGGCATGCTGATGGCTGCCGCGCGCCTCGACCTCGCCAGTGTCTTTCTCTACGCCGGAACAATTGCACCGGGTTGGGTGCGCCTCTCCGATGGCACAGAGAAGAGCGTCACGATCATCGACGCGTTCGAAGCCGTCGGTGCTTGCAAGGCCGGAAAGATGAGTGTCGAAGACTTGACGCGAATCGAAAAGGCGATCTGCCCTGGTGAAGGTGCCTGCGGTGGCATGTACACCGCGAACACGATGGCATCCATCGCCGAAGCGCTCGGCATGAGTCTTCCCGGCTCCGCGGCTCCGCCCAGCGCAGACCGCCGTCGCGACTACTTCGCTCACCGCTCGGGCGAGGCCGTGGTCAACCTCATCGCGAAGGGCATCACCGCTCGCGACATCATGACCAAGAAGGCGTTCGAGAACGCCATCGCCGTGCTCATGGCGTTCGGCGGTTCGACCAATGCCGTTCTGCACTTGCTCGCTATCGCGCACGAAGCCGACGTTGAGCTCTCGCTCGACGACTTCAACCGCATCAACGACAAGGTGCCGCACATCGCCGACCTTAAGCCGTTCGGCCGTTATGTCATGAACGACGTTGACCGCGTCGGCGGCGTTCCCGTGGTGATGAAAGCGTTGTTGGATGCCGGACTCATCCACGGCGATGCCCTCACGGTCACCGGAAAGACAATCGCCGAAAACTTCGCCGACATGCAGATTGACGCAATCGATGGCGAGGTCATTCGCACGCTCGACAACCCGATGCACCACAACGGCGGCATCACGATTCTGCGTGGGAGCATGGCTCCCGAAGGTGCCGTCGTCAAGACGGCTGGCTTCGACCTCGAGGTGTTTGAAGGGCCGGCCCGCGTGTTTGAACGTGAGCGCGCAGCCATGGACGCCCTGACCGAAGGCAAGATTTCGAAGGGCGACGTCGTCGTCATTCGCTACGAAGGTCCCAAGGGCGGACCGGGCATGCGCGAGATGCTGGCGGTCACCGCAGCCATCAAGGGTGCGGGTCTCGGCAAAGATGTCCTACTATTGACAGATGGTCGATTCTCAGGCGGCACAACCGGACTGTGTATTGGCCACGTAGCACCCGAGGCAGTTGATGGCGGAGCCATCGGCCTCGTGCGCGATGGTGATCTGATACGGGTCGATATCGCAGCTCGAACGCTCGACCTACTCGTCGATGCACAAGAGCTCGACTCCCGCCGACAGGGCTGGGAACCGCTTCCTCCGCGTTACACGCGTGGCGTTCTCGCAAAATACGCCGCGCTTGTGCACTCCGCATCTGAGGGAGCGATCACCGGGTAGTTTCCCGACTCGCCTCATTCACCTTCGACTAAAGGAACTCGATTCCCTTGGCTACTCCCACATCATCCAAAACGACTCTCATGTCGGGCGCGCAAGCCGTTGTGCGCAGTCTTGAACTCCTCGGGGTGAAAGACGTGTTCGGTCTTCCGGGCGGCGCAATTCTGCCCGTGTATGACCCGCTCATGGACTCCACCGAGCTTCGCCACATTCTCGTTCGTCACGAGCAAGGTGCCGGTCACGCGGCCGAGGGTTACGCATCCTCGTCTGGCAAGGTCGGTGTCTGCATCGCGACCAGTGGTCCGGGAGCAACCAACCTCGTCACCGCCATCGCTGACGCGTACATGGACTCGGTTCCCCTGCTCGCTATCACCGGTCAGGTATTCAGCCACCTGATGGGAACCGACGCGTTTCAAGAGGCCGACATCGTGGGAATCACGATGCCGATCACGAAGCACTCATTCTTGGTGACCAAGGCGGAGGACATCCCGGCGACCCTCGCGGCTGCGTATCACATCGCCCAGACGGGTCGACCCGGGCCGGTGCTGGTTGACATCACGAAGGATGCCCAACAGGCCGACCTCGAATTCTCGTGGCCCCCGGTCATCGACTTGCCGGGCTACCGTCCGATCCTCAAGGCTCACGGCAAGCAGATTCAGGCCGCGGCCGAGCTCATCCTCGAGTCAAACTGCCCCGTGTTTTACGTGGGTGGCGGCATCGTTCGCGCTGGCGCATCCAAGCAGCTCAAGCAACTCGTCGAGCTCGTGGGCGCGCCCGTAGTTACGACGCTGATGGCCCGCGGTGCCTTCCCCGACACCCACCCGAACAACCTCGGCATGCCTGGCATGCACGGCACGGTTCCTGCGGTGTTGGCGTTGCAAGACGCAGACCTGCTCATCACGCTCGGCGCCCGTTTCGACGACCGCGTGACCGGCAAGGCTGCTCTCTTTGCGCCGAACGCCAAGGTGATTCACGTTGATGTCGACCCGGCAGAGATCGGCAAGATTCGTCACGCCGATGTTCCGATTGTCGGTGACGCGAAAGATGTCATCACCGACCTCATCGAAACGTACAAAGAAACGGCCGGCAAGAAGCAGCCGGAGATGACCGAATGGTGGGCCAAGCTCAACAACTTGCGCCAGGAGTATCCGCTCGGATACAGCGAGCCCAGCGATGGCCTGCTGTCTCCGCAATACGTGATTTCACGTATCGGTGAGATCAGTGGCCCCGAAGCGATTTACGCCGCGGGCGTCGGTCAGCACCAGATGTGGGCTGCACAATTCATCAAGTACGAGCGCCCCAACGCGTGGCTCAACTCTGGTGGTGCCGGCACGATGGGCTATGCGGTTCCAGCGGCGATGGGTGCCAAGGTTGCGCAGCCCGACCGCGTGGTGTGGGCCATCGACGGTGACGGGTGCTTCCAGATGACCAACCAGGAGTTGGCCACCTGCACGCTGAACAACATCCCGATCAAGGTCGCGGTGATCAACAACTCATCTCTCGGCATGGTTCGTCAGTGGCAGACCTTGTTCTATGACAGTCGCTATTCGCACACTGACCTCAACACCGGTCACGACACCGTGCGCGTGCCCGACTTCGTGAAGCTTGCCGAGGCCTACGGTGTGCTCGGTATTCGCGTGACGAAGGCCGAAGAAGTGGATGCGGCAATCAAGCTCGCACTCGAGACCAACGATCGCCCGGTTCTCATCGACTTCGTCGTGAGTGCCGACGCGATGGTGTGGCCGATGGTTCCGCAGGGCGTGAGCAACAGCTACGTGCAATACGCCAAAGACCACGCGCCCACCTGGGACATGGAAGAGTAAGGGAGACCGCAATGAGCACACACGTTCTGAGTCTCCTCGTGGAGAACAAGCCCGGCCTGTTGACGCGCGTCGCCGGCCTCTTCGCCCGCCGCGGCTTCAACATCGAATCTCTCGCCGTGGGTCACAGCGAAGTCGAGGGACTCTCGCGCATCACCGTTGTCGTCGATGTCGACCAGCTCCCGCTCGAACAGGTGACGAAGCAGCTCAACAAGCTCGTCAACGTCATCAAGATTGTTGAACTCGACTACGAACAGTCGGTTCAGCGCGAGCACATGCTGATCAAGGTGCGTGCCGACAATCAGACTCGCTCACAGGTACTCGAAGCGGTCACGCTGTTTCGCGCATCCGTGGTCGACGTTGCCAGCGACTCGATCGTCATCGAAGTAACGGGCAACTCGGGCAAGACGGGCGCACTGCTCAAGGTTCTCGAGCCATATGGAATCAAGGAGATCGCTCAGTCGGGTCTTCTTGCCATCGGCCGCGGGCCGAAGTCAATAACCGAACGCGTTTACAAGAACTAATCCAACTAACCTGTTCACGGCATGCTTTAGCCCCCAAACGAAAGAGACACCACAGTGGTCGAGATTCACTACGAAAAAGATGCAGACATCAGCCTGATCAAGGGCAAGAAAGTCGCCGTCATTGGCTACGGATCGCAGGGACACGCACATGCGCTCAACCTGCACGAATCAGGTGTCGAGGTCGTTGTCGGCCTGAAGCCCGGCTCGAAGTCGATCATCAAGGCTGAAGAGGCCGGCCTCAAGGTGATGACCACCGAAGAAGCCGCCGCTTGGGGTGACGTCATCGTGATTCTCGCTCCCGACCAGGTGCAGCGTCACCTCTACAAGGACGACATCGAACCTAACCTCAAGCCGGGCAAGACGCTCGTCTTCGGTCACGGGTTCAACATCCGTTTCGGTTACATCACTGCACCCGACGGCGTTGACGTCATTCTCGTCGCACCCAAGGGCCCCGGACACACGGTTCGTCGTGAGTACGTTGCCGGCCGCGGTGTTCCCGTGATCGTCGCCGTTGAAAAGGACGCATCGGGTCAGGCATGGAACCTCGCTTGGTCGTACTCGGCAGCCATCGGTGGCCTTCGCGCGGGTGGCATCAAGACCACGTTTACCGAAGAGACCGAGACAGACCTCTTTGGCGAGCAGGCGGTGCTCTGTGGTGGCACGTCACAGCTTGTTCAGTACGGTTTCGAGACGCTCGTTGAGGCGGGCTACCAGCCCGAAATCGCCTACTTCGAGGTTCTGCACGAGCTCAAGCTCATTGTCGACCTCATGTGGGAGGGTGGCATCGCCAAGCAGCGCTGGTCGATTTCTGACACCGCTGAGTATGGTGACTACGTTTCCGGTCCGCGTGTGATTGACCCCAACGTCAAGAAGAACATGCAGGCTGTGCTCGCCGACATTCAGTCGGGTGCATTCGCCCAGCGTTTCATCGACGACCAAGACGCCGGCGCACCGGAGTTCATGGAGCTTCGCGAGAAGGGTGCCTCGCACCCGATCGAGGCGGTCGGACGCAAGTTGCGCGGAATGTTCGCATGGCGCCCGCAGGACAAGGACTACGTGGAAGGCTCGGCCGCGCGCTAACGCGTGAGCTAAACGCCTCATGGCTTCTGACGACGACGCTCTGACGTGGGCTGGCGACCGAGAGGATCGCGCGCCTAACGTCAGGGCGTCTTCGTCGTCGAAGAAGCCGGCGGCAAAAAGGCCTGCCGCAAAGAAACCGGTCGCAAAGAAACCGGTCGCGAAGAAGCCCGTGGCCAAGAAGCCGGCTGCCAAGAAACCAGCCGCCGCGAATGAAACCGCGTCGCTCGTTCACCCCTCCGTCGTTGGCGAGAAGCCCGACTCTTCGCACGATGATGTCGACCCGTCGTTCGACGAGCTCGTGCAACCTGACCCGCCTGCGCAAACATCGGCGGGCGCACTCGTCATGTACGGGCTCTTCGCCGGCGTGTACCTGCTGTTCTCGGTGGCGTGGTTGATCATCGCGCTGAACCCGCCCATCAACTTCTTCGACGTCGTGAGTTCGTTTATGTGGGTTGCGTCGCTCTGGTTCGCCACGCTCGGTGGCCTCATTTGGTTTGTCGCAACGTTCATTCTCGGGCGCAGTCGCGGCTTCGGCTGGAAGTTCATGATGCTTCTGATCGGGGTCGTCGTGCTCATCCCGTGGCCCTATCTGCACTTGGCGGTGCGATGAAACGCGGCTTCGGCGGGTGGTTGCTCGTCATTCTGTTCGGTGTGTTGCTCGGCCACGATGTGTGGGAGGGCGCCGGAAACGTCATCGGCAAGTACTACGAAAGTCTGCAACTCGGGCTTGAACTCACTTGGGTTGGCTGGTTGATTCTTGGCACCAACTTGCTGGCACCCGTGGTGCTGTTCATCATCGGGCTCGTGGCAACGCGACGCAAGTCGTTTGGTGACGCGCTGCTCATCTGGATTCTTGCCGTGCTCGTTGCGGCAATCGCCGGTGCGGATGTTGTACTCGCCGGCAACGACTACACCCTCTTCTACACCGTCACCACCGGCAACTGACGGCTCGCAAAAGCTCGGGGGCAACCGGCCTCTCAGCGAAAATCCGCCCTGATGCCAAAAGGTAGAATTTGCTCGTGACCAAACCAATCGTGCTCATTGCTGAAGAACTCTCGCCCGCCACGATTGATGCGCTCGGTCCGGATTTCGATATCCGCACCGTCGACGGCACCGATCGACCGGCGTTGCTCGAGGCCGTTCGCAAAGCATCCGCAATTCTGGTTCGGAGTGCGACGAAGGTCGATGCCGAGGTCATCGCGGCGGCGCCAGACCTCAAGGTGATCGCGCGAGCTGGCGTGGGTCTCGACAACGTTGATATCAAGACGTCTACCGAGGCTGGCGTGATGGTGGTTAACGCTCCGACGTCGAACATCATCTCGGCCGCCGAGCTCACCGTTGGCCACATCTTGAGTCTTGCCCGCCACATCCCGTCAGCACACGCGGCGCTGGCCGACGGAAAATGGAAGCGCAGCGCTTACACCGGCACCGAACTCTTTGAAAAGACCATCGGCATTATTGGCCTGGGTCGAATTGGCGCATTGATTGCTGCTCGTCTGCAGGCCTTCGACATGAAGGTCGTCGCGTACGACCCGTATGTCACCTCGGCGCGTGCCCAGCAATTGGGAGTGCAGTTGTTGCCGCTCGACGAGTTGCTCGCCGAGAGCGACTTCATCACGATTCACATGCCCAAGACTCCCGAAACAACGGGCATGATTGGCACGGCCCAGCTCAAGGCGATGAAGAAGACCGCATATGTGGTCAATGTTGCTCGCGGTGGTCTCATCGACGAGGATGCCCTGCACGACGCCCTCGTTGCTGGCGAGATTGCCGGCGCAGGCCTCGACGTGTTCGTGAACGAGCCACCCACCGACTCGAAGTTGCTCGGGCTGCCGAACGTTGTGGTCACGCCTCACCTCGGGGCGTCCACTGATGAGGCTCAAGAAAAAGCGGGCATCTCGGTCGCCAACTCAGTGCGCCTCGCGCTCGGGGGCGATCTCGTGCCCGACGCAGTCAACGTTGCGGGCGGTGTCATCGACCCGTACGTGCGCCCGGCCATCCCGCTGTTTGAAAAACTGGGCCAGGTCTTCTCGGGCCTGTCCCACTCGAGCCCGTTGACGAGCGTCGACGTTGAGGTGCGCGGAGAAATCACGCAGTACGACACGTCGGTTCTTCGACTTGCCGCACTCAAGGGCATCTTCACCAACGTGGTCAGCGAGTCGGTCTCCTACGTGAACGCTCCGCTTTTGGCCGAGCAGCGCGGCATCGAGGTGCGAACATTTACGCACGAAGAAAGCCCGGAATATCGCACGGTGCTCTCACTGCGCGGCGCGCTGAGTGACGGCACTCAGGTCTCGGTTTCGGGCACGCTCGTCGGCACGAAGCAGACCCAGAAGATCGTCGAGATTAACGGCTACGAAGTGGATGTGCCCATCGACGACCACCTCATCGTGATGCAGTACACCGACCGCCCCGGAATCGTTGCCATCTATGGCAAGGAGTTTGGCGACGCAAACATCAACATCGCCGGCATGCAGATTGCACGCCAAGAACTCGGGGGCAAGGCGCTCAGCGTGCTCACGGTTGACTCCCCGGTTCCATCTGCGCTGCTCGAGAAAGTGCGCAAGGCCATTGACGCTGACGTGATGCTCGAAGTCGACATCACAGACTGACCCCAGAACAGAGAGAACGCACGATGACGAAAGCACTCAAGCTTGCGGTGATCCCCGGTGACGGCATCGGCCCCGAGGTGGTTGCCGAAGGCCTCAAGATTCTCGACGCCGTGGCGGCAGCTGAAGGCATCACGGTCACCAAGAAGATGTTCTCCCTCGGAGCCGACCGCTTTCTCGAAACGACCGACGTTCTCACCGAAGAAGACTTAGGCGCGATTCGCGACAACGACGCAATCTTGCTCGGAGCGGTCGGCGGCACGCCCGGTGACCCGCGCATCCCCGCTGGCATCATCGAGCGCGGACTCTTGCTCAAGCTGCGGTTTAGTCTCGACCACTATGTCAACCTGCGTCCGACGCAGATTTTGCCCGGAGTGGTCAGCCCGCTCGCGAATCCCGGCGCAGTCGACTTCGTCGTTGTGCGCGAGGGAACAGAAGGCCCGTACGTCGGTAACGGCGGCGTGGTGCGCGAAGGCACGCCAGCCGAGGTCGCCAACGAACTCTCGGTCAACACGGCCTACGGCGTCGACCGCGTGGTTCGCTACGCGTTCGAGTTGGCGATGAAGCGTCGCAAGAAGCTCACCTGGGTTCACAAGACCAACGTGCTCGTGCACGCCGGCGGCTTGTGGACACGCTCGGTTGCGAGCATCGCTCGCGAGTTTCCTGACGTCGCCGTCGACTACCTGCACGTGGATGCGGCAACCATCTTCTTCGTCACCGACCCGTCGCGCTTCGACGTGATTGTCACCGACAACTTGTTTGGCGACATCCTCACCGACCTTTCGGGTGCGATTGGCGGAGGCATCGGTCTCGCGGCGAGCGGAAACATCAACCCGACGAACGCGTTTCCGAGCATGTTCGAACCCGTTCACGGTTCGGCACCCGACATCGCCGGTCAGCAGAAGGCTGATCCCACGGCGACGATTCTGTCGGTCGCCATGCTGTTCGACCACTTTGGTTTCGCCGACGCCAGCGCACGCATCAAGCAGGCGGTGGCGGATGACCTCGCCGAGCGCGACGGATCAGCTCGTGCCACCGCTGAAGTGGGCGACGCGATTTTGGCTCGCCTCAAGTAGCGTAAAGACAGAGGAAGGAAGTCACCATGGCTCGCAACGACACAACGACATTTCCGGTCAGCTTTACGCTGACGCCATCGACGTCGGCCCGCGTGGAGGCTCACCGAGACGAAATTCTTGCAGATCCCGGATTCGGCAACTACTTCACCGATCACATGATCGAGATTGACTGGACCGTCGACGAAGGTTGGCACAACGCACAGGTAAAGCCGTATGGTCCGCTCAGCATCGAGCCCGGTTCGGCGGTCTTGCACTACGGACAAGAGATTTTTGAAGGGCTGAAGGCCTACCGCCATGCCGATGGTTCAGTCTGGACATTCCGTCCCGACGCCAACGCCCGTCGTCTCGCTCGCTCGGCCCGTCGTCTGGCTCTGCCCGAATTGTCGGTCACTGACTTCATCGAATCGATTCGTCAGATTGTCGAGATTGACAACGCGTGGGTGCCGTCCGCACCCGAGACGAGCCTCTACCTTCGCCCGTTCATGATTGCGAACGAGAACTTCCTCGGCGTTCGTGCGGCACACCGCGCGGCCTACTACGTCATCGCCAGCCCCGCCGGCGCCTACTTCAAGGGCGGAGTCGCCCCCATCAAGATCTGGCTCACCACCGAGTACACCCGCGCCGGTCGCGGTGGCACGGGCGCAGCAAAGTGTGGCGGCAACTACGCCGCGAGCCTGGTCGCACAAGCCGACGCCTACGACCGCGGATGCGCACAGGTGCTTTTTCTCGACGCAGACACGGGCACGAAGGTGGAAGAACTCGGCGGAATGAATGTCTTTCTCGTGAAGAAGGACGGCACGTTGGTGACCCCTCGACTGACCGGGTCGATTCTTGAGGGCATCACGCGCGACTCGATCATCACGTTGGCTCGAGAACGCGGGCACACCGTGGAGGAGCGCGATATCACTATTGACGAATGGCGTGATGGTGTCGCATCCGGTGACATCACCGAGGTTTTTGCCTGTGGCACCGCGGCAGTCGTGACCCCTATTGGTCAGGTGCTCTCCGACGAGTTCTCGATCGGCGACCCGACCGCACCCGCCGGCGAGCTGACCATGAGCCTGCGGCAAGAACTGACCGACATTCAGTACGGTCGCCTCCCTGACACGCACGGCTGGATGACGAAGCTCGCTTAAGGGTTTTCACTAATTTGACCTTGCACCCTAGAGGGCCCGCCACAAGGGTTAACGACGTGACTGAAACCGCGACTCGACCCATTCGCCTCGCCATCGTTGAGGACAACCCTCTTTTTCTCGACTTGGTTTCTTCGGCTCTCGACAGCGTTGACGGTCTCGAGGTTGTTGCAACGGCAAAGAGTGCAACCGAAGCGCGAGCCGTTCTGGCCGACGCCGACATCGACGTGGCGGTTCTCGACATCGATTTGCCCGACGGCAACGGAGTGGGGCTTGGTGTCTGGCTCTCGTCGCAGTTTCCGCGGCCAGGTGTCTTGCTTCTCTCGGCGACCGACATGTTGGAACTCTTCCTCGGACTTCCCGAAGAAACGCGTGCTGGCTGGAGCTACTTGTCGAAGTCGTCGACGACAGATTTCGACGTGCTCATCAAGACCATCCAGGCGACCGCGCGTGGTCGCACGATTGTCGATCCGTCGCTTGTCGACCGGTCGCGTGCCAAGCCGGGCGGTCGCGTCGCCAGACTGACCAAGCGACAGTTTGAGGTTTTGCGCGCCGTCGCGCGCGGCTTGAGCAATCAAGCAATCGCGGATGAGTTCCAGTTCTCACTCAAGACTGTCGTCGCGCATCTGACGGCGATTTACTCCGCGCTCGACATTCCCGAGGGGTCTAACCCGCGCGTGCACGCTGTGCTCGAGTTCTTGAAAGAAACGGAACGCGACTCGTGAACCTCCAGCGATATGACGTCATTCGTCGTATCGCCGGCCCTCGGTCGTTCAGCCAATTGGTGTTCGTCCCCATTCTGATTACGCTCACCGTTGGAACGTGGATCCCTGAGCTTCAATCGGGGTCGCCGTTCTATGCAGAATGGAGGTCGATTGCGATTACGGCCCTGCTCGTGTCGTGGGGATTTGCCACGGGTATGGGCCTGCTCGTCAACAAAATTCTTCCCAAACCGACGGTGCCCCGTTTCGTCGCGGTGGTTCTCGTGTTTTTCGTCACCGAGGCGGGTCGCACGGTTCTCGTCGCTGCGCAGGCGCAAACGATGGGGCTCGACACAGACCCAAACTGGCCGTACCGAATCGTCGCCGGCGGTTTGACGGGCTGGGCGCTTTTCGGGCTTGCTGCGTACCTCGCAAACGAAGCCGAACAGTATCGAGCGACGTTGGGCCGACTGATACAGACTCAAGCGCTGCTTGCGGAACTCGTTTCTGCCACGCAAAGTGACCTCGAAGTGCGTCGAGTGCAGCTTCTGGAACAGGTGCGCACCGCGGTCACCGATTCGATTCGAAGCGTCTTGTCATCGGGTGGATCGTCGGCACGAGAGGTCGCCGATGATCTCGTTCGTGTTTCTGAAGATGTAGTTCGGCCATTGAGTCACAGTCTCATCCCAGAGCGCGAAGTCAACCCTGTGATTCGTGAGCCTTCGACGCCACGCATCAGCATCAGTGCCGTTCTCAACTATGCGACATACGTTCAACCGTTCCGCCCCGTCGCCGTGACGCTGTTTACTGTGCTCATGGTCGCTGGTGCAGTGATCTTTCTCTGGCCGATCGAGGTGTTGCCCGCGTTCATCGCGCTCCTGGCCTGGGTATTCGGATTCCTAGGTCTGATGAGTTGGACCGTCACGCCTCGACTCAAGACCATGCGGGTGCCATGGAGAGTGATCACTCTCACGGTGGCGTATCTCGGCTCCGCGACCGTTCCCGGTGTGTTTGTTATGTTCGCGACCAACACGCTCAAGCCCGAAGGCTGGCCGTACCTCATCTACATCTTCTTGATTGCCCAGATTGTTTTGTGGCCACTCGCCATCATCTCCGGGGTGGATCAGGCCCGAGCCGACGTCATCGACAAAATCCGCCAATCAAACCAGCGACTCTTGTGGTCTCGTGCGCGACTATCGTCCTACCTGTGGGGGCAACAGAGCACGATTGCGGTTGCGCTTCACAAAGACGTTCAGGGAACACTTCTGGCAGCAGCGATGAAACTCAAGATGTCACGCGATGCGGGAAAGACCGACGCGGTTGCAATCGATGAAATTCGTGCTGCCGTTCTCGATGCTGCTGAATTTGCTGTTGCGCCAACCGACGCGGTGCCATTGATGGAGGCCGTCGCCGCAATCAATTCGCGCTGGCAGGGGGTGTTTCGCGTCGATGTTGATGATTCGACCGAGGCCATCGCTCGGCTCGACGCCGATTCCGTGTGTCGTCGAATTGTCATCGACATGCTGGGGGAGTTCGTGACCAACGCCGTCAAGCACGGGCAGGCGACATCCGCCCGCGTTTCTATGACTCTTGCATCCGACGATGTGTTGCTGGTTCAGGGCGTCAACAATGGGCGATCGCTGGCGGCAACGCTCGGCTCAGGATTGGGCACCCGCATGCTGGAGGCTGTTTCGCTTGACCAAGGCTTCGAAAACGTGCCCGGCGGTGTTCGAGTGTGGGCCGAGATTCCGATCGTCTAGTTCGGCGCATCCCCTCGTCTAGCCTTGACTCATGACGAATTACCCCGTGACCACAGCGACCGGCGCAGATGTTCGCGTGCGTTTCTGCCCCTCGCCGACAGGCACCCCGCACGTGGGGCTGGTTCGCACGGCGTTGTTCAACTGGGCGTATGCGCGTCACACGGGTGGCACGTTCATCTTTCGAATCGAAGACACGGATGCCGCACGCGACTCTGAAGAAAGCTACGACCAAATCGTTGACGCGCTGACGTGGCTCGGCCTCACCTGGGATGAGGGAATCAACGTCGGCGGGCCGAACCCGCCGTATCGCCAGAGCGAACGCATGGACATCTATCGAGACGTCGTCGAGAAGCTGGTTGCGACCGGGCACGTGTACGAAAGCTTTTCGACGCCCGAAGAAATCGAAGAACGTAACCGTGCCGCCGGGCGCGACCCCAAGGTGGGTTATGACAACGCCGATCGCAACCTGACGCTTGAGCAGAAGGCCGCCTTCCGAGCCGAAGGGCGGGAGCCCGCGCTCCGGTTGCGCGTGCCGGACGAAGACATCACGTTCGACGACCTCGTGCGTGGTGAAATCACCTTCCCGACCGGGTCGTTCCCTGACTTCGTCGTCGTGCGCCCCAACGGTGACCCGCTCTACACGCTGGTCAACCCGGTCGACGACGCGATTATGCGCGTGACTCACGTCTTGCGCGGCGAGGACTTGCTCTCATCGACGCCTCGCCAGATCGCGCTGTACCACGCGATGATCGACGCTGGCATTGCCACGCACATCCCACGTTTCGGCCACCTGCCATACGTGATGGGGGAGGGCAACAAGAAGTTGTCGAAGCGCGACCCCGAGTCGAACCTGTTTCACCACCGCGACCGCGGGTTCATTCCCGAGGGACTGCTCAACTACCTCGCGCTGCTCGGCTGGTCGATTTCGGCCGACCGCGACGTGTTCAGCCTCGCCGAGATGGCGAAGGTCTTCGACGTTGAGAACGTGAATCCGAACCCGGCTCGCTTTGATATCAAGAAGGCCGAGGCGATCAACGGCGACCACATTCGCCTGTTGCCCCTCGATGAATTCACCCGCCGCCTAGCTGTCGTCTTGCAGGGCGCCGGCATGCTGCCCGGAACCCCCGGGGATCCGGTTGCCGACACAGACTTCACTGTGCTCGCGCAGGCCGCGCCGCTTGTGCAGACGCGCATGAACTTGCTCGGCGAGGCTCCCGCCATGCTCGGGTTTTTGTTCACCACGGCTGACAAGCTG
>WLDR01000180.1 GCA_009704705.1 Actinomycetota bacterium
GAAAGGGGCGGTTGTTCTTTTTGTTGCGGGGGCAGGATTTGAGGCCCCAGCCTCGAATTCCCGCTCGGCGGCATGCGCCTCACGGCTCGGCCGTGGGCCCAGCAGGTTCATTCACCCACCCCAACAAAAGACGAAGACCCCCACAAGGGGGCCTTCGTCTTTTGTTGCGGGGGCAGGATTTGAACCTACGACCTCTGGGTTACGAGCTTGCCGGAGTGGCCCCCTTAAGGGGTAGACCGCTCAGTCTCCCCCGCAGACAGGCTGAGCAGATGCCGGGACGACCACACCTTTCACCAAGATGAAGTCGCAATACGGTGAGTGGTCGATGGTCTGGATGACCAATGCACACGAGCGGGCCACGTCGTAGAAGGCGCTCCGTGCGACAGGCGCTCCCGGCATCGTTCCTGCCCACGCGCGCAGTTCAGCGAGCGCCTCGTTCTGACGCGTGTCATCGAACGCGGGAGCGCCCGGGTCAGGAGACATCCAACGGTAGGCGTACTCGGCATGGCCGTCGGGCGGGGTCACAGAGGCCGTCGCGCGGATCGCCGCGGCCACGTCGGTCGTCGACATCACGACCACCGGGAGCCCGAGCGCTCGCGCGGGAAAATTGCCATCGGCGACGATGATCCCGTTGCCGTGCCCTGCACCGTCGAGGAGGCGCAGAACGTCGCCGTGGAGGAGGGGGTTGATTCCGTGAAGCACTATGGGTCCAATCGCTAAGCTCTGCGAGTCACTGGCACGATTACGGCGGCCGAACGGCTACACAAACAATGGCTCGCGCCTTCGAGGTCGCGCCTATTTCTTAAGGTGCGGGGTGCTCGAGAGCACTCAGGCGCCTTCGGCCGCACTCCACATGTTCCACTGAGTGGTGCGCAGACGTCGAGGTTGGGTCAGCGTGTACACGATCGCGGCCCCGACATCAGACGGATCCAGAAAGTCTTCGAGCGCCGGGTCACCCTCGGTGCGACCGCGCCCCACGGCAAATCGGGTGTTGACCCCTGCAGGACACATCGATGTGACTCGTACCCCGCGTTCACGGTACTCGCGGTCGAGTGCACCTGCGAAGACGAGCTGGGCCGCTTTCGTGCCCGCGTACACCGCCTCGTTTGCGCCCCCGCGAACGCCCGCGACGGATGAGACGATGATGACGTCGCCCCCATCGGTCATGTGGGGCAGGGCTGCCCGCAGGGTCCAGAGCGTGCCGGTGAAGTTTGTTGTGACCGTCTCGACGATGTCGTGTTCGCTCAACGACAAGAAGTCACCGTATGCGCCGATTCCCGCTGAAGCGATCACGGAGTCGATTCGGCCAAATCGCGAGACTGCCGCGTCAACAAGACGCGCGCTGGTGTCAAGAACGCCGATGTCGCCCGTGACACCCACACAATTGTCTGCTCCGAGTTCGGTTTTGAGTTCCTCAAGCCGATCGTGGTTACGACCCGTCACGGCGACGCGCGCCCCGGCCGCCACCAAGAGCGTCGCCGCGGCGCGCCCAATTCCGGAGGTCGCCCCACTGATGAGTACGACCGTGTCTCGCAGTTCCCGCACCTCGTTGATGGGCATGCCGCCACCTGATCCCGTCCTGCCCTCCGTTGGGCAATCGATTTCCGATATCCGTGATAGTAGCATGGCGGCAATGCCAAAACCAGTTGCTCGGGACCAACGGCCGACGATTCAAGACGTTGCGGCTCTCGCCGGATTGTCGCCGTCGACGGTCTCGCGCGTGCTGTCAGGTGCTCGACCGGTAGGTCCCGATATCGCTGAACGCGTCCGGCAGGCAGCCGATGCGCTGTCGTTCCGCCCCAACACCGTCGCCCGTTCGTTGAGAACCCAGCAGACCAGCACGGTCGGACTCGTGATCCCCGACATCATCAACCCGTTCTTTCCGCTGCTCGTGCAAGCCGTAGAACGGGCGACCCGTGAGCACGACCTCTCGGTGCTTCTCGTCGACTGCGGCAACGAACCCGAACGGGAAACGAGCGCTCTCGACCTGCTCCTCGACCGTCGCGTAGACGCCATCTTCATCTCGCCCTGCCACTCGACCGCGAGCGCGCCAGCCTTGCGTTCTGCGAGTCGACGGGCCCGGATCGTGCAGATCGACCGGGTTGCCGACGACCAGTTGCCCTTCGCAATTGTCGATCAGGGCCACGGCATCCAGCTACTTTTGGAGCATCTCACCGCAACCGGTCGTCAACACATCGCGTTCATCGGGTCCGACCCCAGTGCGAGCACCTCGTCGCTTCGCGCCGACGCGTTCGAGCGTTTCAGCGTCGCCCAGAATCCTCGACAGTCTCCCCGCGTCATGACGGGAGACTTCTCTGGCGCGTCCAGCGCGAGCATCACACGATCATTGTTGGAGCAGTGGCCAGATACGGAAGCAATTGTGTGCGCCAATGACGTAATCGCCGCCGGAGCCCTCCTGGTCGCGCGCGAACGCCGACTCGAGGGCCTGCCCGGGTTCGCTGTCACCGGGTTCGACAACACGATGGTCGCTGAGACGGGTGACCTCACCTCGGTGCAGCAGCCGCTGTCGGAGCTCGCCAACCGCGCGGTCGACCTTTTTCTTGGGGTGGCCGCAACCGAGCCCCCACCACTGCTCCCGACCCTTGTTGTGCGGGGCTCGACGGGTCCACGCTGATCGCGGCTTGTCCACCCCCAGACAACCGCCCTATACTGGCAATCGATTTCCGATCAAAGGATCACCATGAACGCAATGATGCGAGCCGCAGTCCTTGAGGGCATTGAGCACATCGCAGTGCGCGACGTGCCCCTCCCCACGGTCGGCGCCAACGATGTTCTCGTGCGAATCGAATCGGTTGGTGTCTGCGGATCAGACGTTCACTACTACCACGAGGGCAGGATCGGCGACTTCGTCGTCGAACAGCCGCTCATCCTCGGTCACGAAGCTGCGGGGACCATCGTCTCGGTCGGGTCAGCGGTGTCCCCCGGTCGAGTAGGACAGCGAGTAACCATCGAGCCGCAGCGCCCCTGCCGTCAGTGCGATCAGTGCCGGGCGGGCCGCTACAACCTGTGCCCGGACATCCAGTTCTATGCCACGCCTCCAATCGATGGCGCGTTTGCACAGTTCCAGACCATCGCCACCGACTTCGCGTACGATCTGCCCGATCAGATCAGCATGGCCGCAGGCGCCTTGTGCGAGCCCTTGTCTGTCGGGGTCGCCGCCGCCCGAAAGGC
>WLDR01000181.1 GCA_009704705.1 Actinomycetota bacterium
AACCCTGTGCCGATCATCGTTGGTTGCCACCGCGTGCTTGCCTCTGATCAGCGCATCACCGGCTTCTCCGGTGGGAGCGGGATTCCCACTAAGAAGCAGCTCTTGGCCCTCGAGGGCATTTCCTTCGCAAATTAGGGCACGCGGCGTGAGATTCTTGGTCTCATGGCACGAGCGGATCTCTTCACGGGTGACGACGGCGTTGTGCGTTGTGGCTGGGTCACCAGCGATGCCGAGTACACGCGCTATCACGACGAAGAGTGGGGCACTCCGTTTCGACTAGAGCGAGACATGTTTGAGAAGATTTGCCTCGAGGGCTTCCAGGCGGGGCTGAGTTGGATCACCATCCTTCGGCGCCGGTCTGGCTTTCGGACTGCCTTCGACAACTTCGAACCGCTCAGCGTCGCCAGCTTCGACAGCGCTCGAGTGGAGACACTGATGCAGGATGTCGGGATCATCCGTAACCGCGCAAAAATTGAATCGTGCATTGCGAGTGCACGCATCGTCGTCGACATGCTTGAGCGAGGTGAGTCGCTCGTTGATTTGGTGTGGTCGTTCGCTCCCACTGCTGACCGTCCGCGTCCGACGACGTTAGCCGACGTGCCAGCGGTGACCGCGGAGTCCGAAGCGCTGAGTGCGGAACTTCGCCGACGGGGCTTTCGATTTGTCGGTGCGACCACGATGTACGCCCTCATGCAGTCAGAGGGACTCGTCGATGACCACCTCGTTGGCTGCCACCGGGCGGGCTAGGTTTTTGGGCCTGGGCCGATCACGACCGGGGCGTTCACGACCGCGCGTTCACGACCGTGCGTTTAGCGGAGGATAGTCAGCCTCGTTGATGACGAGTTGCAACACGTGTGGGTCTTCGGTTCGCGTCAGTTCAATGCTGACTGACGTGGCCCAAGACATCAGCGTCTCGACATCGTCCACACTCACACCACCCGGGCTATTCTTCGGGGGCTTCTGGTTTTGGGCTGTCGCCCAGGTCGGCATGGTCTCGGCAAGCGCTCGAACGAAGACGCCCTTGCCCTTCTTGTTGAAGTGGTTCAACTGGCGAAGCGTTCCGTCGGCGGTTCGACCCATCGCACGAACAAAGAAGGCATTGTCTCGAGCGGGTAATGGCGTGAGGGCGGCGTACCCTTCAGACCTCAGGTCGAGAATCAACTCGGGCCGGCGTTCCAAGATTGAAGCAGATTGGTCCTGCCAGATTTTCTTGAGGGGGAGCATGCCCGGAATGCGCGAGTCGAAGCTCAGCCGATAGGCCGGAATCTCATCCGTTGCCTGAACGAGCCCGAAGAGAGCCGATTGGATGAGCACGTGGGTGTCGAGAAAATCTCTCGCCGCGTCGTCGAGAGTGTCGACGTCGATCGCGTCATAGAGCACTCCCGTAAAGCGCTCGAGTGCCGGCATAGTCTCCGAGTCGAAGAGGCTCGCGTTGACAGTGACTTCGTCTTCTTGTTTCGGGCCGAGCTTGAGTGCCTTCGCAGTTGCGACAGGATCAGAAGCGAGATCGCGAAGCGCACCCGCGAGCATCCGCCGCGTCTCGTCGAGTTCCGCAAAGCTGAGGTTCCACGAATTGATGAGCGGAAGACCGCCGCCGCCGGGACGCTTGGTCTCCGACGGCGGAAGAAGTATCAGCATTGACCTAGCAACGGTCGTTGAGGTCGTTAGCTGATGAGTTCGGCGAGTGCCGCAACAATGGCCACATTGTTGTTCTCAACGGACAAAAACCCGTTGTCGGCACTGACGTTGATCTTCGGTCCATCCAGCGGAGTGATGCGTACTTCGATTTCACCCTCGGCCAGAATCGCGAGCATCGGCTCGTGACCGGGGAGAATACCGATTTCACCCTCCGTAGTTTTGGCGATAACCATGGAGGCCGGTCCTGACCAGACCTCCTTGTCCGCCGCAACCACGCTCACGCTGAGCGCGGACGTGGCAGCCATGATTAGTTGTTCTCCTTCTGGATCTGAGCCCACTTGGCCTCAACATCTGAGATAGCACCCACGTTGAAGAAGGCCTGCTCGGCGACGTGGTCGAACTCGCCCTTGCAGATTGCATCGAATGATTCGATGGTCTCCTTCAGCGGCACGGTCGAACCCTCGACACCGGTGAACTTCTTAGCCATGTACGTGTTCTGCGAGAGGAACTGCTGAATACGACGTGCGCGCGAAACGGTGACCTTGTCTTCTTCAGAGAGCTCGTCAACACCGAGGATGGCGATGATTTCCTGGAGTTCCTTGTTCTTCTGGAGGATGGCCTTGACCGTGGTAGCGACGCGGTAGTGGTCTTCACCTAAGTAGCGAGGGTCCAGGATGCGGCTGGTCGAGGTCAGCGGGTCAACGGCTGGGTAGAGACCCTTCGATGCGATTTCACGAGAGAGCTCGGTCGTTGCATCGAGGTGGGCGAAGGTCGTTGCCGGAGCCGGGTCGGTGTAGTCGTCAGCAGGAACATAAATTGCCTGAAGCGACGTAATCGAGTGACCGCGCGTCGAGGTGATGCGCTCCTGCAGGATACCCATCTCATCAGCGAGGTTCGGCTGGTAACCCACAGCCGACGGCATACGACCAAGAAGTGTCGAAACCTCAGAACCGGCCTGAGTAAAGCGGAAGATGTTGTCGATGAAGAGCAGAACGTCCTGCTTCTGAACATCACGGAAGTACTCAGCCATCGTCAAGGCCGAGAGAGCAACGCGCAGACGCGTTCCCGGTGGCTCGTCCATCTGTCCGAAGACAAGCGCGGTCTTGTCGAAGACGCCAGCTTCTTCCATTTCGTGGATAAGGTCGTTACCTTCACGGGTACGCTCACCAACACCGGCGAACACCGACACACCACCGTGGTCCTGAGCAACGCGCTGAATCATTTCCTGAATCAGAACCGTCTTGCCCACACCAGCACCACCGAACAGGCCGATTTTTCCACCCTGTACGTAGGGAGTCAGAAGGTCGATGACCTTGATGCCGGTTTCGAAGAGCTGCGTCTTTGACTCGAGCTGGTCGAACTTGGGCGGTGTGCGGTGGATTGGCCAACGCTCCTTGAACTCGATCTTCTCGCCGGGCTTTGCGTTGAGCACGTCACCTGTGACGTTGAAAACCTTGCCCTTGGTGTCGTCACCGCCGGGAACCGAGAGCGGAGCGCCGGTGTCACGCACCTCTTGGCCACGAACGAGTCCGTCCGTCGGCTTCAGGGCGAT
>WLDR01000182.1 GCA_009704705.1 Actinomycetota bacterium
ATCTGTCGGTCAAAACGACCCGGGCGAAGAAGTGCGGGGTCCAGGATGTCCGGGCGGTTCGTTGCCGCAATCATGATGACGTTCGTCTTGGGGTCGAAGCCGTCCATCTCAACGAGCATCTGGTTCAGGGTCTGTTCGCGCTCGTCGTGACCGCCACCCATGCCGGAGCCGCGGTGACGACCAACAGCATCGATCTCGTCAACGAAGATGATGGCGGGAGCGTTCTGCTTGGCCTGTTCGAAGAGGTCGCGCACTCGGCTCGCTCCGACACCCACGAACATCTCGACGAAGTCAGAACCAGAGATCGAGTAGAACGGAACGCCCGCCTCACCGGCAACGGCACGCGCGAGAAGCGTCTTTCCGGTTCCGGGAGGGCCATAGAGCAAGACGCCCTTCGGGATGCGTGCGCCAACGGCCTGGAACTTTGCGGGCTCCTTCAAGAAGTCCTTGATTTCTTGCAGCTCTTCGATTGCTTCGTTCGCCCCCGCGACGTCGGCAAAAGTTACCGTCGGCGTCTCTTTGGTCACGAGCTTGGCCCGCGACTTGCCGAACTGCATGACTCCGCGACCGCCACCCTGCATCGAGGAGAGCATCCACCAGAAGAACAGACCGATAAGCAGCAGTGGGAGCAGGAAGCCCAGCGTGGACAACAGCCAGTTGTCGCGAGGCACCTCGTCATTGAATCCATCGGCTGGAGCGGCTGCGTTGACCGCGTTGACGATGTCGGTTCCACGCGGAGTGACGAAGAAGAACTGAACCTTGTCGCCATATTTCTCGTCAGCCGTGGTGAGCTCGAGGTCGACGCGGTTTTCTACGTCAACAATCGTGGCCTTCGACACGGAGTTGTTCTTGAGGTAGGTGAGTCCCTCATCCGTGGTGATTTGCTGAAAACCGGATGCCGAAATAAGGGCCGAACCAATCCAGACCGCCGCGATCGCGACGAGGATGTAAATGAACGGACCTCGGAGAAGCTTCTTCAAAAAAGTCATGGTGAGAATACGCTAGCGGACTGCGCGAGCCTCGCCTGAGTGTTCGCCCACGGCGTCACCGTTGGCGAGACAAACACTGGTTCTAGGCGTGCGGATCGGCCCCACCATAGACGCGCGGAGCCAGCACGCCGAGTCCGCGAACGTTGCGGTATTTCTCGGCGTAGTCGAGCCCGTAGCCCACCACGAACGCGGGAGGAATGTCGAAACCGACGTAGCGAACATCCACCGGAATCTTGACGGCTTCTGGCTTGCGGAACATCGCACAGACCTCAACGCTGGCGGCACCGCGCGCGCGCATGTTGTCGACGAGCCAAGACAGGGTCAGCCCAGAATCCATGATGTCTTCAATGAGCAAGACCTTCTTGCCTGCGACGTCGGTATCGAGGTCTTTGTTGATCTTGACCACACCCGAGGACTGCGTGCTCGCGCCGTACGAACTGACGGCCATGAAGTCAATGTGCGCGTGGAACTTCAATTCGCGCGCGAGGTCAGCCATGACGATAACGGCGCCTTTGAGCACTCCGACGAGCAAAACGTCGCCGTCGGGATAATCGCGCTCGATGTCTCGAGCGAGCTCGGCGATTCGATCCTCAATCTGTTTCTCGGTGAAGAGCACCTCACTGAGGTCGTCTCGGATGTCATCGATTTCCACAGGGGGCCTTTCGTCACGGGAGCTTTTTTCGAACTTACACGCCGATTCGACCTCGTCGAGCGATGAATAGCCGCGTGCCGACGCCCGCGCCCAGTGCTGCGCATCCCCAGATTGCCAGCAGCCAGGTCGAACCCGCATCTCGGCCGGTATCCGGCAGCGGCGGTGTGGGTCCAGGGCCAGGCCCGGGATCTGCGGCCAGCACGGTGACAACTCCATAGACTCCCGCACGAGATCCCGCGGCGTACGAGGGTGACGCACCGATGCACGTCACGCTCAGTAGATAATCGCCTGGAGTTGCGTCACTCGGAATGCTCACCGACACCGTGGCGCTCGAATTCGACCAGGTGAAGTTACCCACCCCAGGCACGCCTCCGCCACTCGGCAAGTTGCTCGGAACCGAGAAGTCATTTGCCCCTGACGTTTCGGATGCGAACCTCGCACCCATGCTGAATCCCGCGCCGGTTGCGAAGTTGCACCAGCGCGAACTCGCATCCGTCATCGTGATGTCGAATGACTCACCCTGCGGGATTTCTGTTCGGCTAACCGCGACCGGCAAATACGTGGCTGCAATGGCCTGCGTCGGCACGCCCGTTCGATCTGTTCCGTCGCCACCAGCAATGTCGCCGACTCCGTTGCCCGCGGTCATGCAACCGGCGATGACGGCGTACTCGCCATCCCAGGTGGACAAATTAGACTGCGCCGAATCACGCTCAAGCCAAACGACATAGAAGTTGGTGCTTATCGTGACGGATGAACCGGCAACGTAGGCGCTGGATTGTGGGCTCTGCGCAATCGAGTAACCAACCGGTGCGATGAGGTCGCTTCGATACCACGCAAGGAAGACGTTCCACTCCCCGACCCCATAGCTCTGTTCGCACAAGACACCCGAGACATCGGTCACCGTCGTCGAGATTGATTGGCCGGGTGTGAGATCCGAATCATCAGAGAGGGAAAGTACGGGCGCGGTTACCGCGTGGGCCGGTGTCGCCACGACGAGCCCCAAAGTCAGGCCCAAACTCAGGCCCAGGGCGGCCCAGGGCGCGGCACTGGCCCCAAAAAAGCGTGAAGCGGTCTTCATGTCGTGTCCCCGTTCAAACGTCATTGTTTGCTCCGAATGGCACGATTGTAGAAGTCGACCTACGGGGTGTCGATAGTGATTTCACCCTCCCGGCGCGCAACACGAACGTTGGGTACTTCGACGTCACGCTGACCCGACCAGGCGATGACGAGTTGGTCCACCGCTTCGATGTGGGCAGCCGAAAGACCAGAACTGCCCGATTGCAGCAGCCACTGCAGAATCACGCGCCGCCGAATGGCGGTTGGAAGCGGGGACAGAACATCCACGGTCAAATTTCCCTGTGCTGTGCGGCAGTCGGCGAGCGCGCGATGCGCTAGCTCGTCAAGCACCTCTGTGTCTTCAGCGAGTTGGGATGCCGTGCGCGCGAGCGCTTCGGCAATGCCGGGCCCCAGCTCCCTCTCGAGCACGGGCAGCACGTCAGCACGCACTCGCACGCGCGCGTAATTCGAATCCGCGTTGTGC
>WLDR01000183.1 GCA_009704705.1 Actinomycetota bacterium
CTCGTCACGGATGTTCGACATCGAGCCAGATCGGTCGATGACCACCAGCATGGCGGTGTAATTCGGGTCGGTCATGGTGATTCCCCCTTCGGAACTGTCGCCCCTGTTTGAGGCGGATGAGAAGTATGTCGGTACCCACTGACATTGGGGCGCCAGGCGCCAGTTCTTGGGGTTCACGGAGCCCCCATGGTCTGCAGGGGCCGACGCCTATACTCGTACCAGATACGCGACAGACGCGGTTCTCGATGGAGAGGAAGACTCACGTGGCGCACGACGAGACAACCCCCGACGGCCAAGTTTTCCCGCGCCCCGTCAGCCTCACTGTGACGGAGGCTGAAGCGATTTATGACCAGTGTGCCGGCACCTGGGAGGACGGACTCCGTCACCTCGCGTTCGTGATGGGTTTCATCTCCTTCGACGATAACGATCACGCATCCCCGAGCGACTTATGGGCCTACGCGCTCGAATTCGATCGACCCGTGACGCTCATTGAAGCCGTTCGCTCGATTCGTGAAGATGACATCCCGGAGCGCCATAGAGATGCGCTTGCGAAAGCGGGCGACCTGGTGTCAGCCTGTAGCCCGCACGCCGGCGGCACTGCGAGCTTCATCGACATTGCACGCGTGTTCCGCGGAATCAGCGAGCCTCTCTTCGATAGCTACAGGCTACGCACGGAAACACCACTCCGAGCGCTGTATGCGCTGCTCGGGGATCCATTCATGTCCGACGTTCCCTTTGCTCGGGATCGTTGTGTACTTGTTCGGGTTGCGATTGCTTCAAGCAACTTCTTTTCTCAAGAGGATTCGCGCGTTCTTCAAGCTGACTCCATCGGTGTTGTGAGAAATGCGACTGGATTGTCTGCCGAGTCAGATTGGGACGGAGAATCCGTTTTGTCGTGCCGATGTGAGCCCGGGCTGACAGAACTCGAGAACTTGTTTGGCAACAAAGACGCCACGGTTCCCAACCCCGGATCAGGCCTCACGCCCTTCATCAGGCAGGTCGATGACTTAGCCTGGTCGACGCAAGAAAGCCCGTCGCCAATCGAGGACTACTCATTCCGTCCTGAGTTGGTCGAGTACCTAAAGTCGCCGATTCCCAATCAATTCTCTATGGGGTTCGCGGGGCATGGCATGAACTCGTATGCGCTGTCGTCGCGATTCGCGCTTGGTCCATTCGCTGGCGTTTTCCAAGTGCATTGGAGTGGGGCGTTTGGCGATCCCGTTCGCCAACTAGAGGAGTGGGATGAGGCGAGCGACATTCTTCAAGCGACCCTCGAAAGAATCCAATGGCGAGACCACAGCCTTCTGAAGCCGGACTTTTCCCTCGTCAAGCGCGATTGCGTGATTCTCTACAGCGCTTTGCGTGGCATTTGCGAGATTCACACGCGCATCGGCGACACGGACGAGTGGGAAGAACTCGAATGCGACTCGCTTGACAGTCTCTTCGCAGCTGTCAATGAGCAAATCGCCCACCTCATGCCCAACCCGCCCGTGATCCCCTAGGCCTCTGGCGCTGACCCGTCGTCGTGCTCACGGCGATCGGGGCGAGATGACGTTCCGCGCGACTCGCGCGTGACTTCACTCTGTGGCACGTCGGGTTCTTTACCATCAACATTGATGAGGTGCCATTCGTCTGCACGGCGACGCTCGGCCACATCTGGCAAGAGTTTGCGGGCGTTGTTGTTTGCCGACTGGATGTCTCCGTAGGCGAGGAAGAGAGCCACCGCTTGCGCCCGTTTGTCGCGGCCGCGCTGATGGTCGAGTTCGAGATCGGCCAAGTCGGCAAGAATTTCGTAGGCAGGACCAAGTTCGTTTCCGATGCCCGCCGCTTCTGCCAACTCGATGACGCGCTCCGTAATGCCGCGGGCCTCGTGTGGTCGCGACTCAGATCGTGCGATTACGGCGAGAACCAACAGATGGCGAATCTTTGTGCCAACTGTGTCACCCCATTGCTCGGCCATGTCGGATTCCAGCGCTTCTCGCGCGCGATCAAACTCACCGGCGTCGACAAACACCTCAGCGAGCAGCAGTCGCGAGGTTCGTTGACTCCAATCCCCGCAATGCTTTTTCGCATCTGCCACTGCCCCAGAAGCGAGGCGAATGGCTTCGGCAAAGTTGCCCTGCGAAGAGAGCTTTGTCGCGATGTTCGCATCATGGATGACCAAGCTCTCGAAGTTGGCCACGCTCTTCCAATAGGCGCGCAGGCCTCGTCCGACCTTCTCTGCCTCCGTCGTGTGACCCAGCGAGTGCAACGCGTAAAACCGTTGCAAGTCGATGTCTGCCTTGACAGCGAATCGCTCTGCCTGTGAATAGAAATCTCGCGCGAAGTCGAGCAAACGAAGAGCGTCGGCATACTTGCCCGCAATGTTGTAGGTCCACCCGAGGCGGTACTGGCTCCATGCGACCGTCTCGGGATTCCCCAAAAAACAAGCGACGTCCAAGTTGCTGATGAGAATCTCCAGTGCCTCATCGATTTGACCCAGCTCAATGTGTGCCGATGCCAAGCGGTCGGCAGCGCGAACCGATCGACGCGGAATGTCCGCTTTCTCGAACATCTCACGCGCCTTCGTGAACTCACCCAGGGCATCCGCGGCGTGCCCCGACGACCCGCGAATCTCGCCCAACTCGAGACGACAGTCGCCGGCGAGGTGCCAGCACTCATTCACCTCGTAGAAGTTTGCAGCTGACGAGAACTGGACGATTGCTTCGTCCGTCTTCTCAAGCTTTGCGTTGCACTCAGCAGCACCACGCGTTGCGTCGGCCAACCACACTTCGTGCCCGACTTCATGGAAGCGATCGGACGCGCGAACGAAGCACTCGATGCCTCTCTCGTATTGATCGAGGTTGTAGTGAGCGCGCCCCTGCCAGTAGGCAACGTCTCCTTCTTGCAGCGTCCATCCTGCTTCGCGATAAAACTTTTCCGCCATCTCGTAATACGTGATGCAGTCGTTCATTTGAGCCTGATGAAACTTCATGTGCGCCAGCTGATCCCATGCCTGTCCGCGATCCATCGCCGATTCACTGGAGTCATTCGCTCGCTTCCACAAATCTGCCTCCGTTGGTGGCGGAGTGAAATCATCTTCATCCATTGCTGTTCCCCCTTAGTTTTCTGCCGGCGCGTCAACGTCGACTGCTTCAAAAATGTTCTCGATCA
>WLDR01000184.1 GCA_009704705.1 Actinomycetota bacterium
AAAACCCCCGTTCGTGGTCACGCTACCGGAATGGCGCATTCCCTGATGACCACCTATCCCCGTATTCTCAGAAACATGATTGACCGTCAACGATTAGCCGAACTCAATGACCGCGAACAAGCAGAGTTCGTGCGCACTCACCCCAAGTCGCAGGCGGCATACGCGCGAGCCGATCACCTGTTCGGTCGAGTACCGATGACGTGGATGAACAAGAAGGCGGGTGGCTTTCCGATCTACGTCGACCGGGCACGCGGGAACCGAATTTGGGACATCGACGGCAACGAGTACATCGACTTCGCACTCGGCGACACCGGTTCGATGGCCGGTCATTCTGCGCCTGCGGTGGTCGAAGCCATCTCTCGCCGCGTGAGCGACCAAGGCGGACTCACCATGATGCTCCCCACAGAAGACGCCGAATGGGTCGGCGCTGAGCTCACTCGTCGCTTCGGCATGGACCGGTGGAGCTTTTCGCTTACCGCGACCGATGCAAACCGCTGGGCGATTAGGTTGGTGCGCGCCCTCACCGAACGCCCGAAAATCCTGTTTCACTCATACTGCTATCACGGTTCGGTCGACGAGTCTCTGATTGTTGTCGGGCCGGATGGACACGGCATGAGTCGTCCGGGCAACGTTGGGTCACCCGTTGATGTGACCGAAACGAGCCGGGTTGCGGAGTTCAACGACCTTGAAATGCTCGAACGCGAGCTCGCCAACCGTGATGTTGCGGCCGTGCTGATCGAGCCAGCTCTGACAAACATCGGCATTGTGCTGCCTCAGCCGGGGTATCTCGAGGGTGTGCGTGCGCTCACGCGCAAATACGGCACCTTGCTGATTATTGATGAGACGCACACGTTCTCAGCCGGGCCGGGTGGCATGACCAAACGCGACGGGCTGGAACCCGACATCGTCATCATCGGCAAATCGATCGGTGGGGGCATCCCGACGGGTGCCTACGGCCTGAGTGCCGACTTTGCGGCACAAGCGCTCGCTCGAACTGACCTCGACCTCATCGACATGGGCGGGGTTGGAGGAACGCTCGCTGGCAACCCGCTTTCGGTCGCGGCCATGCGCGCGACCCTCGAGCACGTGCTCACCGACGACGCATTCGACAAGATGATTGCGACAGCAACCGAATTCACCGATGGGGTTCAGGCGATCTTTGACAAGTACGACCTGCCGTGGTCCATCAATCAGCTGGGGTGTCGAGCCGAATATCGCTTTGCCCGGCCGTACCCGATCAACGGAACCGCATCACACGAGAGCGCCGACGGCGACCTCGAGGACTACCTGCACCTCTACTTGGCCAACCGCGGAATCCTGCTTACGCCGTTCCACAACATGGCGCTCATGTGCCCGACGACGAGCAGTGACGATGTTGCGAAGCACCACGAGGTGTTTGAGGCGGGCGTGGCGGAACTGCTCGCAAAGTAATTGCCGGCCGAGGGCTACTGACCGCGCGAGATGGTAATCATTTCGTCGCGATCGACCACCTTGATGCGCGCCCGACCCTGGGGCTGGCCCAAAGCTTGCTCGTGCGCATCCAACGCGGCCCAGCCGTCGACGGTCGTGTACTCAACGCCGCGCTCGGTGAGAAGGTCGACAATCTCGCCTTCGTCGGGGTTGGTCGGCTGCCACCACGTTGCACGGTCTTCGATGATGTGGCGAACGGTTTCCATCGCGTCAGACTTTGTGTGGCCGATGAGCCCCACAGGCCCGCGCTTAATCCATCCCGTCGCGTAAAGACCCGGAACCTGCTTGCCGTCAGAACCGACGACTTGTCCCTCGTGATTCGGAATCACACCGAGCTTCTCGTCAAACGGAATATCGGGCAAAGGCGAACCGAAGTACCCAACTGCGCGATAAATCGACTGAATCGGAATCTCGCGAATGTCGCCGGTGTCGACGATGCCGCCCTTGCCATCGGGAGCGGTGCGTTCGAAACGGATTGCGCATACGGTGCCCGATGAATCGGCGACAACTTCGAGCGGCTTGGCATAGAAGTGCATGTGCAGGCGACGACTTGCCTTGCCCGTTTCTCGCGTACGCCATTCGTTCATGACCTTCATCAAGACAAAGACCTGCTTGTTCGTGTCGATGGCGTTCTGGCTAGCTTCGTCAATCTCGAAGTCTTCGTCCGCGAGAATCATGTCGACGTCGCGCAGTTCACCGAGCTCACGAAGTTCCAGCGGTGAGAACTTTGCCTGGGCGGGGCCGCGACGACCGAAGACGTGCACGTCGGTGATGGGTGAGGCCTTGAGCCCCTGATACACGTTGTCGGGAATCTCGGTCGGCAACAGATCTTCGGGGTGCTTGATGAGCATGCGCGCTGTGTCGAGGGCAACGTTCCCGTTCCCGATCACTGCGGTCGACGTTGCGGTCAATGGCCAGGTGCGTGGCACGTCTGGGTGACCGTCGAACCAGCTGACGAAATCAGCTGCGCCGTAGCTACCCTGAGCGTCGATTCCGGGGATGTTCAGCGGCGCATCCTTGATAGCTCCCGTGGCAAAGATGACCGCGTTGTAGTGGCGCTTCAAATCATCGAGGGTGATGTCAACGCCGTAACGTACGTTGCCGAAAATGCGGATGTCGCCTCGATCGAGCACCTCGCGCAGAGCCGTAATGATTCCCTTGATTCGCGGGTGGTCTGGGGCCACGCCATAACGAACGAGGCCGTATGGCGCAGGCAGGTGCTCAAAGAGGTCAATCGATACGTCGAAATCGCGTTCGGATTTGAGCACGATGTCGGACGCATAAATGCCTGCAGGACCAGCGCCGACAACGGCGAGACGAAGTTTTGCCACTAGAAAATCCTAGTCAGTGCGTGAAACGACGTGTTCGGCGAAGAGGTTCAAGGCCATGTGCACCGGCCCCTCGGGCAAGATGTTGAGCCCGGCGATGGCGTCGGCCGCCCATCGGCGAGCTTCGTCACGTGTGGCCTGCGTAACTGGATGTGCAAATAGCTCGGCCGTAACGCCTGCGAGCTCTGCGTCAGTGCCGTCAATCGAAGCGGCCGACTGGATGCGCTGCTGCAAGTTTCGAGCACCCTCATCGGTCTCGGCGGCACGAGCGAGCAGCAGAGTGGGCAAAGTTGGAACCCCGGCGCGCAGGTCCGTGCCGGCCT
>WLDR01000185.1 GCA_009704705.1 Actinomycetota bacterium
ACAACATCTCGCCCATGCAGCCGAGCGGTGCGGGCTTGCCGATGAGTCAGTTCGACAAAGACGACATCGACGACGTGGGGTTGCTCAAATTCGATGTGCTCGGTGTGCGCATGCAGTCGACGCTCTCGTATGCACTGCGTGAGATCAAACGGATGCACGGCCCCCGCGCCGCTAGCGCCGGCAACCTCCCCCTCGATGCGGCTTATGTGAAACCCGACGGCTCGATTGAACTCGACGCGATTCCCCACGATGACGAGCCGACGTTCGTCGCGATTCGCACGGCGAACACGCTCGGCATGTTCCAGATCGAAAGCCCGGGTCAGCGCGAACTCATCGGCAAGATGCAGCCCGACGAATACAACGACCTCATCGCCGACATTTCACTGTTTCGCCCGGGGCCGATGAAGGGAAACATGGTCGCGCCGTTTCTCGACGCGAAACACGGGTTCACTCAGCCCGACTACCTGCACCCGAGCTTTCGCTACTTCTTGCAAGACAGCTACGGCGTGGTGATTTACCACGAACACATTCTGCGCATTCTGCACGAAACCATGGGCGTGACGTTGGCTGAAGCCGATGAGCTGCGGCGGTCGATGGAGAAAGCGACCTCGTCGATTGAGGCAGCTTTTCGAACGCGCACGACAGCTAACATCGACCCCGCAACGGGCAAGCGCAAATTCACCGACCGTGACGTCGATCGCATCTGGGAAGTGCTCAAAGGGTTCGGCTCGTTCGGCTTCTGCAAAGCGCACGGTGCCGCCTTCGCCCTGCCCACCTACCAAAGCGCGTGGCTCAAGACGCACTACCCGGCCGAGTTTCTCGCCGGGCTACTCACGCACGACCCGGGCATGTATCCGCGTCGACTGTTGCTCGCCGAAGCGCGCCGGTTGGGCGTGCCGATTCTGCCACTCGACATCAACGCGAGCGTCGACGAATACCGCGTCGAGCGCGTGGGCAACGGAGCGTTGGGCGTACGCCTGTCGATCCGCGACGTGCACGGCATCAGCGAGCCCGAAATTCAACGCCTGCTCGCCGGTCAGCCGTATTCCGGCATCACCGATGTGTACACGCGCGCACGGCCGAGCAAGACGCTCATGCAACGCCTCGCATTGGTGGGTGCGCTCGACAGCTTGGGCGCCGAGCTCGATACCGACCTCACGCGACCGGCGCCGACCCGCGGTGACGTGGTGGCCCGCGTGCGCGAGCTCACCGCGAAGCGTCCGGCGAAACACGACCCAGAAAACCAACTCGACTTCGACATCCACGACCGACACCTCGTGCCGCCCGGCAACGCCGACCTCACGCCCGCGCAACGAGCGAACGTCGAACTGCGCGTGCTCGACATGGACGCAACTCAGCACCTGATTGAGGCGTACCGACCAATGCTCGACGAGTACGGCATAACCCCGGCGAGCGACCTGCGTGATTTGTGGAACCGGAGCGAAGTGCTTGTGGCGGGCATCCGCATCGCCACACAAACCCCACCGATGCGCACGGGCAAACGGGTCGTGTTCATCAGTCTTGATGACGGCACCGGATGCGCCGACGCCACCTTCTTCGAAGAAGCTCAAGAGCGCACGGGCTCACTGTTGTTTGGCACGAAGATGCTACTCATCAAAGGCAGAACGCGGCGCACCGGCGAGAAGGGCATCTCGATCGAAGCGGAACAGGCGTGGGACCTGCGCGCGCTGTGGCGGGAATGGAAGGCGAAGCAGAAAGCTGCCGGCGGCAAACCGCCGGCGCGCGCCGAATCAACCGCCGGCGCGAGTACCGTTGAGGTGTGAGCCTCGTCAGCCAAGTTCAGGACAAAAAGCGCATCCCCGTGTTGCAGGTTGCCAAGTCGATTTTGGCGGCCGTGCTGTCCTGGTTCGCCGCCGGCATCTTCTACCCCGACCGGGCCCCCATCTTCGCCGTGATTGCCGCGATCATCGTCGTGCAGCCGAGCGTGAACCAATCGATTGGCAAGGCGCTCGAACGTTCAACGGGCACGGTGGTTGGCGTGGCGATTGCTCTCGGCGCGAGCCTGTTGCTCGGCGACAACACCTGGCTCGTACTCGTGGCCATCATCGTCGCCATCATTCTCGGATGGGTGTTCAAGTTCACACCCGGCACCAGCAACCAGATCGCGATTAGTGCGATGCTCGTCATTGCAATCGGCGCGGCCACACCGGAGTACTCAGCCGAGCGAATCTTTGAGACGTTCATCGGTGCAGTGATTGGCTTCGTCGTCACCGCCGCCATCGTGCCGACCGTGGCGCTCGGACCATCGACGCAGGCCGTGGCGCAGCTCGGATCCAACGTTGCCTCGATACTCGACGACATCGGTGCTGTGCTCACGCGCAATACCTCGCACGAGGTGCTCGAGAGCATCTTCCAGCGCGCATTGAGTTTGCGCAGCGAGTTGAACAAGGCCCGCGGCACGGTCAACAAGGCGCGCGAAACGATGCTGTTCAACATGTGGCGAGGCAAGAAGCGACAGACGGTGGATGATCAGGAGGCGTTGCTCGACCGCCTCGGCGTGCTCGTCACCCGCACCGCGAGCATGGCTCGCTCGGTGCGCGACAACTACGACCCGAGCTTGCCGAAAGAACCCGCGATTCGTCAGATTGCCGAAGAACTCACGCGTGCCTCACACGACTTGCGCCTGCTCGTGCGCGATGCCGGGTTGCCCGCGATGGGCATCCCGCACCCGCCGACGCACGACATGCCCGCGCTGACCGCTCCGATTGTGATGCGCGCACCCGCCGCGTCGAACTGGATTCTGGTTGGATTCTTGCTCGAGAGCCTGCGGCGCATTCGCCTCGAAATCATGGGCGAGCCAGAAGACTAAGCCACACGGAATTCGTGCTTACCTCGCTATTGCGGGTTGAGTGCATCCGACGGCATGCCGGAGATTCCCGAGCCCACCGCACCCGCAAGGCATTGCACATCGCAGGGGGGCCGCCAGTTCATGGCGTCGGGGGCAAAAGATCGACGGAAAATCAACATGCGCAGCGCGGCTTCGTCAATGCGCGATTGCTCGACCTGGGCGCCGATGGTCGACGCCAAGACTGAGACGTCAATGCCGACGGTGGCTGGATCGGTTGGCATCACATAGAGCAAGGCGTCATTGCCCG
>WLDR01000186.1 GCA_009704705.1 Actinomycetota bacterium
CAAGACGGCAAACGCACGCAGGACCTGAATGTCACTGCGGAGCGGAGCACGCGTGGACTTCGTGGCCATGACCGTGATCCTTCCCGAGCGTGTAACCGAACGAAACGGTCACGCCTGAACGAAAGAGTAGGTCCTTCGATTGGAGCGCATGACCGCCCCTCGAGAGTAACATTCGGTCATCGGCCTCTGATGGTGCGCGAAGATAGAGACCTATGGACTGGCAGAGCAGCGGGGATGTTCTCCCCTCAACGTTTATCACCGACGAGCAGGTGCGCTCTGTCGCGGGTAAACCGCCTGCAACCGGTGCGTGGCGAGACGGCGACCCCGACGGCGATCGCCTCTTCGCAAATCTTGGGCCCATGGACTTCGAATGCGGAGGCAACCTGCCGCACGTGCGCATGGCCTACGAAACCTGGGGCGAGCTCAACCAGGCTGGCGATAACGCCGTTCTGATTCTGCACGCGCTCACCGGAGATAGTCACGTCTCGGGCAGCGCCGGCGGCAGCCACCGCACCGAGGGCTGGTGGGGCGACGTCGTCGGACCGGGCCTCGCCGTCGATACCAACAAGTGGTTCGTCGTTGCCCCAAACGTGCTCGGCGGATGCCAGGGCACAACCGGGCCCGCTTCACTCGCGCCCGACGGCTACGAGTGGGCGTCGCGTTTTCCGTACACGACAATTCGCGACCAGGTCACGGCACAGGTCATGCTCAGCGACAAGCTCGGTATCGGCACCTGGGCGGCAATCATCGGCGGATCGATGGGCGCCATGCATGTCATGGAATGGGGACTCATGTTCCCGGAGCGGGCCGCTCGGTTGGGCATCCTCGCTGCACCGGCTGCAACGAGCGCTGATGAGATCGCGCTCAACACCGTGCAAATCGAAGCCATTCGACTCGACCCGAACTTTCGCGCAGGTCACTACTACGAAGCCGCGGCCGGAGACGGGCCCCACCACGGTCTCGCACTCGCGCGCCGCATCAGTTTTCAGAACTTTCGCACGCCCCAAGAACTCAACGAGCGATTCGACAGGTCGAGCCAGAGTGACATCGACCCGCTCGGTCACGGCGGACGATTTGCCGTCGCGAGCTACCTCGATTTTCACGGTAACAAGTTCACCCGCCGGTTTGACGCGAACAGCTACATCACGCTCGTCGAGGCGATGAACTCTCACGACGTCGGTCGAAATCGCGGAACGGTCGATGAGGTGCTCGCTCGAATCACGGTGCCCACGCTTGTGTTGGGTATCGACAGCGACCGGTTCTTTCCTTACGTCGGGCAGCAGCGCATTGCGCGAGCAGTGCCAGGCAACATCGACGGCGATGACACGGTCACGCTCGTGAGCGAATTCGGCCACGACGCGTTCTTGATCGAGTCAGAGTTTGTCGGCAGTCACATTCGTCGACTGCTTGAGACTGCCAAGTAGCATTCGAATCGCGAGCCCCAACAGCACGAATTCGAGCACGTTGCGAATGGTGATGATGGTGAGCTCAAGAGTTTGCGTGCGAAGAAGGTTGTCGTAGGAATAGGGATACAGCATCTGCGTGAGCCCGGCCATGATGAGTGCGATGACCGCGGGCACGCGAAAACGGTCCGGCCGGTAGACGAGGCCAGCCACAATCGGCACCGCGAGCCACCCCATGAACTGCGGCGACCCCACCTTGTTGAACGCGATGAGCTCGACCGTGAAAGCGAGTGCAAGTGCGAAGAGCACGTCCTGCTGATTGGCACCGCGACGAATGGCCAGAATCCCAACAGCGACGATGAGCAGCGTGAACAACGCCATGAGCACAGTGGTGAGCGACCCTATGATCTCGACGCCGGGTGCCGATATCTGGTACGTCAGGATTTGTTCGTCGTAGTAGACGCCCACGTTCGGCGCGCCGAGATTGACCTGCCACAGATAGGCAGTGGCGGCCGGTGACTCGATCTGAAGACCGCGAGAGGTTTGCTGAGTGATGAAGCTCGCGACGTTGAGACCGGACCCCATGACAAGTGCAATGGCGACGACGGCGCCAGAGGTGATGAGCGCCCCGTTCAATACGGCCCGGCGTGAGCTCAGCGCGATCAGCGCAGCGCCAACAATCGCTGCTGGCCACACTTTGACCCACGCCGCAACCGCGAGCAATGCCCCCGCAGTGCGCGGAAACTTCAGCAGATACAAGAGTCCGAGCAACGCGATGGGTGTGGAAATCGCGTCGATGCGCCCGAGCGACACGGGCCCGAGGCAGACGAGCAGAGCAAGCCACCACCAGGCAGCAACCGCGCGCGCGGCATCCATCTTCTGATTCTTCACTCGGCGGATCAGCAGCCCGAAAACGATGGCATCGACGATGGCGACGATTGCGAGAAAGACGACGACATAGTTCTCCATGCCCGCAACGCCCGCAACGAGAATCGGCACGAGCGCGACAATTGGATACACCCACGGTGTCGTGATGCCGACAATGAAGTCCCCGGCATAGGCATGGCCCGCCCAAAACGTGTAGACACCAGAGATGTCGCCGAGCGGGTAACCCGGGCCGTACAAACCCAGCGCGGAAACCCACACGTGCACGACAACGAAACCGATCCACAGCGTGATGGGGTTCAGCCAGGCACGACGAAAAGCCGTTGGCGTGTTCGCCAGAAGTTGTGACGTCACGCGGACAACACCTCACGAACCGCGGCCGGCACTGCTTCGGCAACGTCGAGTGCGGCGATAGGCCCGCCAGCGGATGCAATGCTCGCGGCACGCCCATGCACAAAAACAGCAGCAGCAGCACACCGTGCAAGCTCACGTGCCGACGCAGGTTCGTTCGTCGCAATCACGGCCCCCATGATGCCTGCCAGCACGTCTCCGGTACCTGCCGTCGCCAGCCACGTCGTCGGCGACGTCACGGCAAACTCGGTGAGACCATCCGAATCCTTGGACGCAATGTGAGTCACGTGACCCTTGAGACACACCACAACTCCGAGTTCGGTTGCCGCGCGAGCGGCGGCCCCCGCCGGATCCTGCGCAACGAAGTCGTCGGACCATTCAGCAGGGTTTGTCGAGACATCCATCATCAATCGTGACAGCTCACGTGCGTGCGGGGTAATGACCACCCGCTCACGAAACGGTTGATCTGTGACGAG
>WLDR01000187.1 GCA_009704705.1 Actinomycetota bacterium
ACCGTCGCAGGAGTGAGCGCATCCGCCCTCGCGGCCGAGTTTGGAACGCCCCTGTACGTCTTCGACGAAGCTCACGTTCGCGCCCAGGCCGAGCGTGTTCGCCATGCGTTCGACGCCGAGGCCGCCGCCATCGGTACGACCGCCATCGTCTATTACGCAGGCAAGGCCTATCTCTCGACTGAGGTTGTGCGGTGGGTCGCCGACGCCGGCATGCGCCTCGATGTCGCCAGTGGGGGAGAGCTCGCCGTCGCGCTCGCCGCGGGTGTGGCGCCAGCACGAATCGGCCTGCACGGCAACAACAAGTCGGTCGCCGAGATTGAGCGCGCCGTCGCACTGGGTTTAGGCAGCATCGTTCTTGACGCTCCGATCGAGGTCGAGCGCGTTGCCGCAGCTGCCAAAGCTGCCGGCGTCGTGCAAAAAGTGCGCCTTCGCGTCAACTCCGGTGTGCACGCCCACACGCATGACTTTCTCGCCACCGCGCACGAAGACCAGAAGTTCGGCATCACCATTGCGGATGCCCCGGCCGTCGTCGCGCAAATTCGCGCCCACGACTCACTCGAATTCCTCGGGCTGCACTGCCACATCGGTAGTCAAATTTTTGGCACAGCAGCCTTCGCAGAATCAGCTGCGCGTCTGCTCGAGTTGCACGCTCGGTTATCCGTTGACGCCCACGTACCCGAGCTCAACCTCGGCGGAGGTTTTGGCATCGCCTACACAACGGCCGATGCCCCGCTGCCCATCGAAGAAATTGCCGCTGGCTTGGTCGGCGCGGTTGCTGCGGAGTGCGCGCGCCTGAACATCCCGGTGCCGGTCATTGCTGTCGAGCCGGGTCGTGCCGTCGTCGGCACCGGTGGCCTCACGCTCTACCGAGTTGGCGTCACGAAAGACGTGCTGGTCGACACGCGCGATGGCGACGGGCCATTGGGTGAGTCTGCCGTTCGCAAGTACGTGAGCGTCGACGGTGGCATGAGCGACAACGCGCGTCCGGCGTTGTACAGCGCCAACTACTCGGTGCGCATGGCGAACCGCGTCTCGCAGTCGCCCCCCGCGCTCGTGCGCGTCGCGGGCAAGCACTGCGAATCGGGTGACATCGTCATCTATGCCGACTACTTGCCCGGTGATGTCGCCCCGGATGACCTGCTCGCCGTGCCCGCAACGGGCGCGTACTGTTTCTCGCTCGCGAGCAACTACAACTACCTCGCACGTCCCGCGGTTGTCGCGGTGCGTGATGGACAAGCCCGCGTGATTGTGCGCGGCGAAACCGAAGCCGATCTGCTGTCACGCGACGCAGGAATATAGCCCGAGCACACTGGAGCACTCATGATCAACTACCGCTCACTTCGCGTCGCCCTCCTCGGCGGCGGAACCGTCGGCGCCCAAGTTGCCCGCATTCTGCTTGAGCACCGTGACGAACTCACCTCGCGCATCGGCGCGACCCTTGACTTGGTCGGTATCGCCGTTCGCGATCTGAAGGCACCGCGCTCGGCCGACCTGCCCAAGGAACTCTTCACGACCGATGCCGAGTCGCTCATTCTGGGCTCCGACATCGTCATTGAGGTCATGGGTGGCCTCGAACCAGCTCGCACGTACATCTTGCAGGCGCTCAACTCCGGCGCCGACGTCGTGACCGCCAACAAGGCACTGCTTGCCAACCACGGTCCTGAGTTGTTCGCAGCAGCCGAGCAGGTCGGTGCGCAGCTCTACTTCGAGGCGGCCGTTGCCGGCGCGATTCCGATCATTCGCCCACTTCGTGACAGCCTCGCCGGTGACCGCGTCAACCGCGTGATGGGAATCGTCAACGGCACGACGAACTACATTCTTGACGCGATGGATGCCACGGGCTCGAGCTTCGACGACGCACTCGCCGTCGCCACCGAACTTGGCTACGCCGAAGCGGACCCAACCGCCGACGTCGACGCGTTCGATGCGGCACAAAAGGTTGCGATTCTTGCTGGCCTCGCTTTTCACACGCACGTGCCACTCGACAAGGTGCACCGTGAGGGCATTCGTTCCGTCACCGGGCAGACCGTCGACTTCGCTCGCAAGGCGGGTTACGTCGTGAAGCTGCTCGCGATTGCGGAGCGCGTGACCGACCCCGACACGGGCGAAGAAGGCGTGTCGGCACGTGTGTATCCGGCGCTGATTTCGCGCGAGCATCCACTCGCCGCCGTTCGCAAGGCGAACAACGCCGTCTTTGTCGAGGCCGAAGCTGCCGGCAGCCTCATGTTCTACGGTGCTGGTGCCGGTGGGCCCGAGACGGCCTCGGCCATCATGGGCGACGTTGTCTCCGCCGCTCGTCGTCACGTCATTGGCGGCCCAGGCCAGGCCGAATCGAGCTACGCGACGATTCCGGTGCTGCCCATCTCACACATCACCACGCGCTATCACGTGACGTTGTCGGTCGCCGATCAGCCAGGTGCGCTCGCCGCTGTCGCGAACGTGTTTAGCACCCACGGCGTCTCGGTCGAACTCGTGGAACAGGGTGTGCTCGGCACCGAGGCTGTTCAAGAAGCGGAAGAGACGACGGCTACGCTAGTTATCGGCACGCACGCCGCACTCGAGTCGGATCTTGCGTCCACCGTTACGGCTCTGTCTCAGCTCGACGCGGTTCGCAGTGTGGTTTCGGTCCTACGAATTGAAGGAGCCTGATGGCTAAGCAGTGGCGGGGAGTCCTTCCCGAATACGCTGATCGTCTGAACATTTCGGACAAGACCCCGATCATCACGTTGGGTGAGGGTGGCACGCCGCTCATCCCTGCTGCCGCGCTGTCAGCACGCACCGGCGCAAACGTCTGGGTCAAATACGAGGGGATGAACCCCACGGGTTCGTTCAAGGACCGCGGCATGACCATGGCCATCTCGAAAGCGGTCGAGCACGGTGCGAAAGCCGTCATCTGTGCCTCCACCGGAAACACCAGCGCATCGGCTGCCGCCTACGCAACGCACGCCGGCATCACCGCGGCGGTGCTCGTTCCCGAGGGCAAGATTTCGATGGGCAAGCTCAGCCAGGCGGTAGCGCACAACGCGCAAATCTTGCAGGTTCAGGGAAACTTCGACGACTGTCTCGAAATCGCTCGCGAACTGGCTGAGAGCTACCCCGTTCACCTGGTGAAC
>WLDR01000188.1 GCA_009704705.1 Actinomycetota bacterium
CATGTCGTAGGCCAGCCCGAGCCGAAACCAGGCGCGCCAGTCTTCTGGCGATGCGTCAACAGCGTCGGCAAAAGCAGGAAAGGCTTTGTCGGCGTCGGCCCTTTCGAGTCGACCACTCGGACGCGTGGCACCCTCAAAAACGGGCAAGCCGCCTTCGTCGGAGAGGATCCGCAATAGACGGGAACTGCGAACGCCAAACAAAATCTCGCGCACGAGTGCCCACACTCCAATGATGGGGAAAACAATGAGTGCGGCTCCCATCACAACCACGACGGGGTCGCCCGTGGACAGCATGACCCAGGCCTGAAACCCCGCTGCCCACATGTAGAGCACGAGCAATGCGCTCATGCCAATAACGGACAGGACGGTCGTCAGTCGAGCGCGCACTAGAGGTCGATGACTTTGTCGAGCCCGACAAGAACGCCCGAAAGCCCAACGGTCTTGCGCAGAGATGCCATGAGACCGGCTGCATAAGACTGGTTGGACGTGGTGAGGTGAGAGACAGTGATTGTTTCTCCGATGCCGCCAAAGACAACATCTTGCTTGGCCAGCACACCAAGCATTCGAAGGCTGTGCACGGGAACACCCGCGACGAGTTCACCCCGGGCGCGCTGCTCAGCATGCGGAGCGGGAACGTCACCACCACGAGATGCGGAGATTCGCTCTGCGGTTGCGACGGCGGTGCCCGAGGGAGAGTCGATCTTGGTCACGCCGTGAGTTTCGATGATCTCAATCGACTCGAAATGCTCCGCGACCTGGGCCGCAACGTGCGCGGCGACGGTTGCACCGAGCGAGAAGTTGGGCACGAACAGCACACCGACCTGCGGGTTGGCGGCGAAAAGAGACTCCATCGAGGCAATGCGCTCGGTTGACCAACCCGATGTGCCCACGAGGATGTTCTTGCCGTGCGTGACCGCAAACTCGAGCACTGACTTAGAAACGGCAGGCAACGAAACATCCGCAACAATGTCGGCTGCGAGCATCTCATTGAGGTCACTCGTGGAGCGGAGCTCGGCGGCAAGCGTGAAGTCGTCCGAATCGCGAATGAGTTGGCACAGCTGACTGCCGAGCTTGCCGGTTGCGCCGACGACGGCTACAGAAGTGGTCACGCCTCCAGCCTAAAGGCTGTAGGGCTCGGGCAGACCCGAGCGCAAGTCAACCGAAAGGTGGCCAACGTCATTGTGGGAGACCAGCGTCCACGGTCGACCCGATTTTTGTTGGAGCACCGTTAGCCCGCAGTGGTTCTGGTTCAACGTGACCCATTTCCACTCATCAGCACCGAGTACGGATCTGACAAACCACGCGATGACCGCGTTGTGGGTGACGAGAATGTCGACCTTGCCTGCGCGGCCTCGAGCCATAAATTCGGTGATGGCATCGTCCATTTGTGCTCGACCGGCATCGACCTCTTCGTCGGTGACCGACCCAAAGAAGGGTTCATATGCTTTCGGCATTCCCGCCTCGGCTCCCGAGGGCACGCACGGGAGGAGCAGGGCCGACGGTTGAGACTCGACACCGAGGTTTTTGCCCAGAATCGTTGCCGTGTCCCAGGTCTGTTGCAGTGGTGAGTGCCACATGCTGTCGATCTTGAGCCCGGCTAAGCGACGGGCGAGCAGCTCGGCCTGTTGTTTGCCGCGAGCAGAGAGCGGACCATCTTGAACGCCGTGCTCGGCATCGACGTGCGCCCCGTGGCGAACGAGAATCAGGGTGTGTGGCATGACTAACCCGTCACCGCCTGGCGCACAGCCTTCTCGTCGGCCTTGCCGACAGCGACAACCGAGATGTGCTGCTTGGCCATGTCGACGGCAAATTGTTGAACGTCGTCATTTGTCACCGCCGACAGCAACGCGAGTGTGGCGTCGTAGTCGTTGAATTCGCCGGTGCTAATTTCGGCACGACCGAGACGCGACATGCGGGTATCGGTGTCTTCAAGGGCGAGGGCGGATGCGCCCGCAATCTGGCCCTTCGCGCGAGTCATCTCGAGATCGGTAATGCCGTGCTCGGCCATGCGGTGGAACTCTTCGAGCATCAAGCGCGTCACCTCAGGAGCCTTCGACGGAGCCGTTCCCGCATAAAAGCCGCAAATGCCCGCATCGGCATAGGAAGCCGCAAAAGAAAAGACGCTGTAGGCCAGACCGCGCTTCTCGCGAATCTCTTGAAACAGTCGACTCGACATGCCACCACCGAGCACGGAGTTGAAGACGGACTGCGCATATCGGCGTTTGTCGGTCATGACGATGCCCGGCATGCCCAACATCAGGTTGGCCTGCTCAATCGGGCGCGTCACGAAGATCATGTCTTTGGCCGGGGCGAACGCGGCGGGGGTGGTCACGCGGCGCGAGACAGGAGTTGACTGCGTGCCGAGGTCCCAGCCGCCCGCTTCGAGACCCGCGACAACGCCCGCGACCAGTTCGTCATGGTTGAGCCCACCGGCTGCCGTGATGACCAAGTCTTCGGGTCGGTAGTTTGCCCTGAAATGTTCGACGACGGCGTCGCGAGTGGCCGCGCGAATCGTCTCGGCGTCTCCACCAATCGGGCGACCGAGTGGATGCTCGCCAAACACGGCTTCGTAGAGGCGCTCTTGTGCGACATCCCCCGGGTCATCGTCAGCCATCGCGAGCTCTTCGAGAATGACCTCGCGTTCGATTTCGAACTCGTCTTTGTCGATGACGCTCGACGTGATCATGTCGCACATCACGCTCACCGCCATGGCGAGATCGCTATCGCGCACCTTCGCGTAGTAGCAGGTGTGCTCTTTGGCCGTGAGAGCATTGTGCTCGCCGCCGACCGAGTCGAACGCAACCGCGATGTCGAATGCCGTGCGTGACGGCGTGCCCTTGAACAAGAGGTGTTCCAAGAAGTGCGTGGATCCGAGGCTGGCGGGGTGCGAGCCGTCTGCGCCGGTCTCTGCTGGAACCTCATCACGCGACCCGACGGCGACCCAGAAGCCGAGCGTGACCGAGCGAGAGCCCGGAACGACCTCGCTCAGAATCCGAACTCCGCACGGCAAAACCGTTCGACGAACAGTGGACCCGCCGGATGCCGTGAACTGCAATTCGGGAAGATCGAGCGGAAAAGAAATTGGCGCAGTCATACGGTCGCTAAGCC
>WLDR01000189.1 GCA_009704705.1 Actinomycetota bacterium
CCTCGGTCGCTCGCAACAAGAATTCGGCGCGCACCGTGCCGTGTTGGGTTACGGCTCGCCCCGGTGTGATCTCTGTCACGGCTGTGTTTTCAAAAATCTGTACGCCGAGTCGCTCACATGCCGCTGCCAAGCCGCGCGCCAACTTAGCCGGTTGAATGCGCGCCGCGTGCGGGTGCCAGATCGCGCCGGTGGTTCCGGCGATGGCAACGCGATCCATCGCCTCCTCGCGCGAAAGCAACTGCGAATTGGCCATGGGCCACGTTGCTTCATCGGCGGCCCACGCTTCGAGTCGCTTCTGCTGCGCTGGGTTCATGGCGACGTTGTATTCGCCACCCTTCACGATGTCGGCGTCAATCGACTCTCGAGCACACACGGCAATGACCTCATCGACCGTTTCGTTGACCCGGCGTTGCCAATCCCCTACGAGATCTCGACCAAACTCGACGACAAAATGCCCGCGACCACCCGTGATGCTGTTGGTCAACCAACCGCCATTGCGACCGGATGCCCCATACCCTGAAAAGCGTTGCTCGAGCACGGCCACGCGTACGTCCGGAGCCTGAAGCTTGAGGTAGTAGGCAGCCCAGAGCCCCGTGTATCCGCCGCCCACAATGCAGACGTCGACGTCAAGGTCGCCGGGCAACGCAGGCCGAGCAACGGGAATGCCGATCTGGTTCCACCAGAACGACACATCTCCGTTGATCATCGAAAAACCCGGAAGGCTCTGCGTCGCTTACTTCTTGGCCGTAGCGACCTTGCGACTGTCAATTTCGCGACCGAGCTTGCTCGGCCACCAAATCTTGGGCCCGATGTCGTACGCCAACGCAGGCACGAGCAGGCTTCGCACCAACACGGTGTCGAGAATCACACCGAATGACACGATGAATGCCAGTTGCACGAGGAAGAGCAGCGGAATCACACCGAGTGCGGCAAACGTCGCCGCAAGAACGACACCCGCCGACGTGATGACCGATCCGGTCACGGCGAGACCCTTCAGGATGCCCGGTCGCGTGCCAATGCCGAGACTCTCCTCACGCACGCGTGTCATCAAGAAGATGTTGTAGTCGATACCCAGCGCGACCAAGAAGACGAACCCGAATAGCGGCACACTCGCATCGGCTCCCGGGAAGTTGAAGACGTTGTTGAACACGAGTGCTGCAACGCCCATGGTGGCCGCGAAGCTCACCACAACAGTTCCAATGAGAATCAGTGGCGCGAGAATCGACCGCAGCAACACCATCAGAATGAGCAAGATGACGACCAACACGATCGGCACAATCTTGATGAGGTCGGCCTGAGCCGTCTCGTTGGTGTCGAGTGCAATAGCCGTCTCTCCACCGACCAGCACGGTCGAGTCGACGGACGCCAGGTCAGTACGCATGGACTTCACCAGCGCCTCCGCCTCAGCCGAATCTGCTTGGTAAGTGAACGTCGCGTTCAACAGAACCTTGCCCTCGACGACCTGCGGAATGGTTTCAATGCCAAGGTCGGCAAGAGAGAGGTTGGCGAAATCGATGGCCGGTGCGGATGCGCCAGACGCACCAGCGCCAAACGAACCGCCGGGCATCCCGCCACCGAAAGCGGCGGCTGCGGCGGCGGCCTGCAACTCAGCGATCTTTTCCTCGACGGCTTTCTTGGTCGCGTCGGTGTCGATTTGCACTTCCACCGAACTGACGCCGTCGAATTCGGCGGTTGCTGCCATGACGTCTTTGTAGGTGGATTCCTCGGCAATGATCACCGCGGGTGAACCGGCACCAGCCGGGAAGTGCTTACCCAAAACTTCTTGTCCGTCAACGGATTCGATGTTGTCGCCGAGCAGGAATGCCGTCTGCGGAATTCCGCTCGCCTTCAAGCCGGGGAGGCCGGCCACGGCCGCGAGCAGCACGACCAGCGTCACAATCCACGTCGTGCGCGGCTTGCGGGCAACGAGGTTGCCTACGCGCTTCCAGAGTCCGCGAACTCCCTCGAGGCCAGGAACGGTGTCCTTCGTGGTGACTTCGACCTTCTTCTGCCCGAACTTCGGCAGGAATGGCCAAAACGCTCCGCGACCGAAAATCACCAGCAGAGCAGGCAAGAAGGTGACTGCCGCCAAGAATGCGAATCCGATGCCGAATGCAGCGATGGGCCCGAGTGCCTTGTTGGAGTTGAGGTCAGAGAAAAGCAGTGCCAAGAGCGCGAGCACGACGGTCGCAGCCGAGGCAAAGATCGGCTCGAACGAACCGCGCAACGCGCGTCCTATGGCAGCCCACTTCGACTGCACTTCGAACAGAGATTCCTTAAAGCGCGCAACGAGGAGCAAAGCGTAGTCGGTGGCAGCACCAATGACGAGAATCGAAAGGATTCCCTGCGACTGTCCCGAGACTTTGATGATGTCGTTCAACGCGAGGTAGTAGATGCCCAGAATCGATCCGGAAAGCGCAAAGACGGCAGTCAGCAAGACGAGAATCGGGAGCAAAATCGATCGGTAAACGACCAACAGAATCACGAAGACCGCGAGCAGTGCCACGAGCAGAAGAATGCCGTCGATTCCGCCGAAGCCGTTGACGAAGTCCGCGAGCAAACCGGCAGGACCCGCCACGTATGCCGTGTAGCCGGCAGGCGTTTCATCCTTGATCATCTCGCGCAGGAGTGTGATGTCCTCGAGCAGCACTTCGCCGCTCGCCTCAAAGAAGACGAGGTACTGCACCGCGGCACCATCTTCAGAGTAGGTCGGGCCGAGAACACTGGGCAGTTCGCCCTCAACCGTGGGCGCAACTCCAGCTGCGCTCTCCATCATGGTCGCCAGCTCTTCGAACTGAGCCTTGTCGCCCTCAGCAACGGCACCCGAATTCGATTCGATGACGACGGTTGCGGGGATGTTCGTCGACTCGTTGAACTTGGACTGCCAGTCATTAACCTCGGTGCTCTGAGTGCTGGCGGGCAGGAATCCGGCCTGATCGTTCGTCGATACCTCCGAGATTTTTCCGAAGGTGGGTCCGCCGAGGCCGGCAATCGCAAACCACACGACAACAAGCACCGTGGGAATGAGGATGCGCACCCACGTCTTGGGTGCCCAGTCGGGTCGTGCCGACGCAGCTTTCTTGGCTGGC
>WLDR01000019.1 GCA_009704705.1 Actinomycetota bacterium
ATTGAGACGGTTCCCGGCACAGCTGGCATCTTGCTTCCGCCGCCTGGCTACTTGGCCGGCGTGCGCGCACTATGCGACAAGTACGACATCCTTTTGATTCTTGATGAGGTGATGTGCGGTTTCGGTCGAACTGGCGAGTGGTTCGCGTTCAACGCGTTTGACGTCGTGCCCGACCTCGTCACCTTCGCCAAGGGTGTCAATTCGGGCTACATCCCCGTAGGCGGTGTCATCATCAGCGACGCGATTGCGCACACCTTCACCGAACGCGTCTTCCCCGGTGGACTCACCTATTCTGGTCACCCCCTCGCATCTGCAACGATCGTCGCCACGATCGAAACGATGGAAGACGAAAAGGTCGTTGAAAATGCGAAGCACATCGGCGCAACCGTTCTGGGCCCCGGCCTTGAGGCCCTGAAGGCAAAGCACTCCATCATCGGTGAGGTGCGTGGAGCCGGCGTGTTCTGGGCAGTCGAGTTCGTTACAGACCAGGTGACCAAGCAACCGGTTGATGCTGCATGGATGGGCAAGCTCAGGTCCGCGTTGCTTGCCCACAAGCTCCTCCCGTTCATGGCAGACAACCGCCTGCACGTGGTGCCCCCGTGCGTCGTGACCGAAGAAGAAGCCCGTGAGGGTCTCGCCATTATCGACACGGTGTTGGGAGAGCTAACCTAGGAGAGTGTCTGGGCCAAGCGACGTTCTGATGTGGGCGTCTTCTGAGCGAAATCGGCAGCAGTTTTCCGTCGAAAGCTTGGCACTCTCCGATTCGAACGAGTGGTCTTTGCTCGATGGTCGAGTCGTCCACGAGTCGGGACGATTCTTCGAAGTGCGCGGAATGGAATGGGTCGACGCACGAGGAGACTTCGTGTGCTCGCCGTTCATTCTCCAGCCTGAGGTTGGAATTCTCGGCATCATGCTCATGGACCGCGACGGCGAAACACAGGTTCTATTCGACGCAAAGTTCGAGCCGGGGAATGTCCACGGAGTAGATATTGCTCCCTGTTTCCAGGCGACGAAATCCAATTTTGAGCAAGCCCATGGCGGTGCCGCTCCGGCTCTGTCTGACATTTTTCTGTCTGAAGAGAATTGGCACACCCACGTTCGGCAATCTGAACAAGGAACGCGATTCCTCCGGAAGTGGAATGAGAATGTCGTCGTCATTGCGGACCATGACTTCGAGATTTCTCGTTCGATGCGCTGGTGCACGCTGCCTGAGCTGAGTTTGCTCCTTCGAACAAGCCACGTGCTCAACACGGATGCTCGGTCTGTCATCGCAACAAGTGATTGGAATCTCTGGTTCTCGCCAGAAGAACCACCGCCTCTCCCGCACGAGACACGTTTCTCTCTAGCGTTACGAAACTCGCTCGTAAGGCCGATTCGAACAAATCTGGAAGAAACTGCCTCACAGCAACTGGCTAAATGGGCAGAACATCACACATTGGCCTCACTCGAAGTTCCGCTTGTCAGTGCCCCGCCGGTGCTTCGCGTCGATTCGTCGGCGACGGCCGGTGACATTGGAATTTCGCACCACCAGGTTTCGGCAGACAGCCGCGAGCGAGCCAACTGGGATCAGCCCCTGATCGGCGGCGCGCGCGCCAGCAACGAGGTACTCCTCTGCACCATTCGGGATGGTGTGCCACATTTTTGTTTCTCTCCCGTGAGCGAAATCGGGCTCGAGAGACCCCAATTTGGCAATTCGATCAGCACCTTCGATTCTGCTCGCGCTCAACCGCTTAGTCACTCCGACTCCGCGAGTTCACGGCTCATCAACTCGAGCGCACTGGTGTGTTCGATTACTCAAAGCGACGAAGGCGGCCGTTTCAACCGGCAGGTCGTTACGTACTCGATTCGCTTGCTTAGCGACAGCGAGCCCCTTCCAGATGTGGGGCCAGATGCCATCTGGTTTTCTGTATCTGAAGTCGCCCATCTCTCTCGACTGCCCGGTTACTTCACGAACGAAGCGAGAACAGCCATTTCGCTAATTGTGGGGCTTCTATGAGCCGCAAAGAATTCTCCGAAGCCGCCATCCTGACCGTTAAAGAAATGCCGGCGAGCGTGCAGCACTTTGCCCATTTCATGATGGACTACTTCGTTCACGTCGCACTCTGGTGTGACGAGCATCCCGCAACACCTGTGGTTGTAAGGGATTGTGGGCCCTGCACTCCATGGTTTGAACTACTTCCGGCAGGGAATCGAGTTACCGTTTTGCCACTGAGCGAGGTCAAGAAGCTCTCGTCGTTGTATCCGGACAATGTTCACGTCATGCCTGGCGCCGGTCAATTTGCCCCACCCAGGCATTCCGACAGACTCCCAAGATTTCGCGCCATGTTCACCACGCAAGTTGAGCCCCAGGGGCGAAATCGTGTGATGGCAACACGATCAATGTCACCGAGTTTCTACTCTTCGCCCGAAAGCGAGCGTCGGAGTTCTGGGCCTCGCAGACGCAGAATTGGTAATGAGGATCATCTCGCACGTCTGCTCAACCGTTGGTGGTCGTTCACCGTGGTTGAGTTTTTTCAATTGAGCCCCCGCGAAGCGGTGACCATGATGTCGTCATGTTCCGTGTTTTTTGCTCAGCGCGGAGCCGCGCTCATGAACCTGCTGTTCATGCCACCCGGAGCCACTGTCATCGAAGTGTTGCCCCAAGAATTCAGCTCGAATCAAGGACACGCGGACCTCTACCGCCGAGCGTGCGGTCATCTCGGGCTTCGCTACATGCGAATCATGCAAAAGTCACAGTTTGCCCGTGTTGCACCCCTTCGAGTCGTGCTTGTCTTGGCAAAACTCAAGATTGCGCCGAATGCGCGATGGCCTGTTGGCTCAAAGCACTGACAGCAAACCCAGCTTTCATGTCATCAGCGCAGGGCGTGGCTGCGACGGACGGGTGGCTAGGCTTTCGACGTGAACACCGGTAACTTCTCCGATGCCACCATCATGGTGGCGGGCACTCCAAGAACCGACATCCTGAGTCACTTTTCCCACTTCATGTCGGAGTATTTCGTTGACATCGCGCTCTGGTGCCACGATAACCCCGGGCGACACATCGTGGTGCAAGATTGCGGACAGTGCAATCCGTGGTTTGAATTGCTGGAATCTGTGGCGACAGTCACGATTCTGGCGCCGTCGAAGGTGAGCGACCTCGCGAAGAGTTTCCCAGACAATGTATGGGCTGGCCGCGGCAAAGACGAGTTTGCGAGCAAGAAAGTCGGACCGAAGCTGCGCCGGTTCGCAGAGCTGCTTTCCACAGAAGTGGATCCTCACAAAGGGCATCCGCGTGTCTTCGCACTTCGCACTTCAGACCCACAGTTTTACCCTCCCAACTCTTGGATTCGTCGAATCGACAACGAAAAAGGCTTGGCACGGGTTCTCAAGACGCTGTTCTCTTTTGAGTCGGTTGAGTTCTTTGACACCTCACCTCGAGATGCCATTGAGATTATGTCCTCGTGCACGCTTTTTGTGGCGCAACGGGGAGCGGCACTCATGAATCTCATGTTCATGCCCGAGGGGTCGACCGTCGTTGAAATCTACCCGCGCGATTTTCAGGCGAGTGGTCCCCGAATCGACAGGTACCGTCGAACGTGCGCCGCCCTGGGCTTTCGGTTTGTGCGCATTTATCAGAGGTCACGGACCTCTGCAGTTTCGCCGATTCGACTGGCACTCGTTGTCATGTGGATCAGGCTCTCGAGCCCGTTCGCAAAACCGGCCAGCTGGCCCACGAAGATTTAGTGGGACTCGAACCCCACCCCTACTGGTCAGGCTACGAACGCTGCGCGTTCGTCACGCCACCAGCGGGGGCCCGAGAGTGGGTCTCACCCACGCGAGGCCCAAAAAGAAAACGCCCGCACAGGGCGTTGTCTTTTTGGGTACCCCCGGTGGGACTCGAACCCACACTGGAGCGATTTTAAGTCGCTTGCCTCTGCCATTGGGCTACGGGGGCCCGCGCTACTTCGGGCGCGACGCGTACGTTTCGAAGACACGACGCGGCTCTTCTGCTGCGATGGTCGACGCGATGTCGCGACCGAGCCAGAAGTTGTTCCACCAGCCCCCGACAACGCGGAACTTGCGTTCCCACGTGGGCATCGCAAGACCGTGGTATCCCCGGTGAGCGATCCAGGCGGGCCATCCGGTGATGGCAAGCTTGCCGGATTGGAACACGCCAACCCAGAGGCCGAGTCCGGCAACCGCTCCGAGGTTCTTGTGAAAGTAGTCGGTCGGCCCTTCTCCGCGAAGAACGGCAACGAGGTTTCGAGCGAGGAGCTTGCCCTGTCGCACAGCGTGCTGTGCGTTGGGTACGCAGTAACCACCAACACCCCCACCGGAAAGGTCGGGGCAGGCAGTTGCGTCACCCGCACCCCAGGCGCCGTCAACGATGCCGTCGTCACCTTCGACGCGCAAGTCGGCGCGAACGCGCAGGCGGCCACGGTCGTCCAGCGGCAGGTCGGTGTTGCGCAGCATCGGCGACGCCATCACACCGGCCGTCCACACGATGAGGTCAGTTTCGAATGAGGTGCCAGATGAAAGCTCGATTTTGCCATTTGCTGCTGATTTGAGCTGCGTGTCGAGATGCACGGTCGCGCCACGCGTGTCGAGGTTCTTGAGAACCCACTGGCTCGTCTTGAGTGACACCTCGGGCATGATGCGACTCATTGCCTCGATGAGGTGGAAATGCGTCTCGTCGAATGAGATCTCGGGGTAGTCCTTGAGAATAGCCGACGCGAGTGAGCGCAGCTCGGCAAAAACTTCAATTCCGGCGAATCCGCCACCGACCACGACAGTCGTGAGAAGACGCTCACGTTCCTTCGAGCCACGAGGCAACTGGGCAGCTTTGTCAAAGTTCGTCAGAAGCTTGTCGCGAATGTGCATCGCTTCTTCGATGGTCTTCAACCCGGTCGCATTTTCCGCAACACCCGGGATGGGGAACGTACGCGAGACGGCACCCGCCGTGAAGACAACGTGGTCGTACTTCTCTTTGCGTTCCTTGCCCGCGTTGGGAAGAATCGTCGCCGACTTCTTCGCATGATCGATGCCGGTGACCTTGCCGGCAACAACGTGCGTGAACTTCAGGTGCGACCGAAGGTTGACAATGGCGTGACGCGGTTCGATTGACCCGGCGGCTACTTCGGGAAGGAACGGCTGATAGGTCATGTACGGCAATGGGTCGACAACCGTGACCTCGGCTTCACCCTTCCGAAGCCACTTCTCCAGCTTCCACGCCGTGTAGAAACCGGCATAGCCGCCACCGACAATCAGAATCTTGGGCACAGAAAAACTCCAGCTAGTTTGTGGAAGTGGATGATTCGTCATCGCGCGAATCGCGAGGTACGACATAACGCCGGGCAACTCCGATGGAACCAAGCGTTATAAGAATAGCGAATCCCAGAGCAAACGCTAACGGAACGGCCACCCGCGTCACCTCGAACTGAGTTGGGCCCGAAAAAACGAACCCGCGATCGGGCAGTGGAAGAGGCGAGCTCGTGATGGTGGGTACCGGCATGGCTGTTGCGGGCGCGCGCCGGTACATCTTGACCCACGCCGCAAGGTCGCCAAGTGGGTTGGACGTCACCGTTGCGACGTCTGCCGTTACCGCTCCCGCTGCATTGATGAGCCCGTAGCCAAAGGTCGCTTGGTCGCCAGCAGGCGTGGCCGTTGAAATGATTCTGTTGATCACGTTGGCGGCATCGAGGTCAGGATATGCCGCACGAACGAGTGCAACGAGACCAGCCACGATCGGAGTGGCTCCACTCGAGCCGGCCCACGAAACGGTCCTGCCGTTGGCGTTCACCCCGACGAGCCCTTCGGAGGGCGCAGCTACGGCGATGGTAATTCCCTGAGTCGAGGCGTCCCAACTTGCCTCGCCAAACTCATCGACGCCGGCAACCGTGAGCACACCGGGAATCGTTGCCGGCGCACCCACTTCGTCGGTTCCCTGAGCTCGGTTACCCGAAGCGGCCACGATGACCACCTCTTTTTCGGCAGCGTACAAAAAGGCGTCGTCCCAGCTTTCGGGCCAAGTGAGGCTTCCACGTGTAACCGACATATTGATCACCGTGGCGCCCTGATCGACCGACCATCTGACCGCATTCGCGATTTGCTCGTCGAACGGCACAGGCGCTTCGGGTGAAATCGAAATGGATGCGCTGAGCAAACTTGCCGCCGGCGCCGTGCCAATCACGCCCTCGCCGTCACCTGTCCCTCGTCCGGCGAGAACCGATGCGACCAGCGTTCCGTGATTCGGAGAGGGGCCAACCGGAGTGCGCCCGTCTTCACTGCCCTGCCCCGAGAAATCTTTGCCACCGATGACCGCACCCGCGAGGTCGGGCACATCTGCGATGCCGGAGTCGATAACGGCGACGATCACTCCGTCACCTTGCGTGGTGTTCCAGGCGGTCGTGAATCCGTAGTCTTCGAGCCAATACTCGGCACTTCGCGCCCAATCGGCCGACGCCGGGGTCGCGACGAGCAGCGTGAGAGATGCGGTGGCGAGAAGTGTCGCCGTTGCGCGCGCTACGCGATTTCGTAATCGAGACATTCACACACCTCCGGAGACCAATCGCCCCGCGCAAGCGCGAGGTCACCAATGGGATTCACACCCGGGCCGGCCGCCAAGGAATGCCCGGCAACCGCGTGCAAACATTTCACACGCTCCGGCATACCACCAGCAGAAATGCCGCTCAGTTCATCAACAGTCAGGATGCTCTCGCGATCGGCCACGTACTGCTCATGAGCGCGCGAGTAGTGCGCACGCAATTCGGAGTCAGCGTCGAGCATCGCGCCGAACTCGGCCATCACGCGGGTCGCCTCCAGATCTGACATTGCCGCTGTCGCTGCCGGGTGAGTCATGTAATACAAAGTAGGGAAGGGGGTGCCATCGCCCAGACGCGGGCTGGTTGCCACGACCGTCGGCGCGCCACATGCGCACCGTGCCGGAATGCCGATGACGTCTCTGGCGGGTCGACCGAGTTGAGCAGACACGATGGCAATGTCGCGTTCGGATGCGGGTTCGAAGGGCGGGCGCATTATTTGATGCCCGTCAACTGTTCCGGGGTCGCCGTGCTGAGGCCAGCCACGATGATCGAGTTGAGCAAGCCGGAGACCCAGTCGACGTTCGTCTGCGTGAGGTCGGCCGACACGTTGCGAACGCGATCTTTTTCATTGGTCACGTCATTGATGACAAGGTAACTCGTTTCGCCCGGCATCACGTAGAACAACCTGTCGCGGGCCTGAGCACGAATGTATGCCGGGTCGTTCCACCGAGCGCGCTGCTCGGTCAGGGCATCCAGGTCACTGTTTTTCTGGTCAAGCTGCGCTTGTAGGTCGGCGACTTGCTGACGCTGTTCGATCACCGTGCGCAACGGATTCGACAGCACGATGACACCGAAGACCAGCAGCCCGAGAACGAGCAATGACACACCCGACATGTGAAGCGAGGATGCCCACGACCCCACGTATTCGCGCGCGTCCGACACGCGAATACGTGGAATTGGTCGTTTGGCCATGATGCCCTTAGTTTGTGCGGTTGGCGACTAGCCCTTGAAGCGCGGGAACGCGCTGCGTCCGGCGTAAACGGCTGCGTCACCAAGTTCTTCTTCTATGCGCAGCAACTGGTTGTACTTTGCGACGCGCTCACTGCGAGCAGGAGCACCGGTCTTGATCTGGCCACAGTCAGTTGCAACAGCGAGGTCGGCAATCGTGGTGTCTTCGGTCTCACCCGAGCGGTGCGACAGAATCGCGGTCATACCCGAACGCTGAGCAAGCGCAACAGCATCGAGAGTCTCGGTGAGCGTTCCAATCTGGTTCACCTTGACCAGAATCGAGTTGCCGGCACCCTTGGCGATGCCATCGGCGAGGCGCTTCGGGTTGGTCACGAACAGGTCGTCACCGACGAGTTGAACTTTGTTACCGAGTTGCTCGGTGAGGTGCGCCCAACCTTTCCAGTCGTCTTCGTCGAGTGGGTCTTCGATTGACACGAGCGGGAATGACGCAACGAGGTCGGCGAAGTACTCCGACATTTGTTCGGCCGTGCGCTTCTTGCCTTCGAACTTGTACGAACCGTCGGTGAAGAACTCACTTGCGGCAACGTCGAGGGCGAGTGCAACATCCTTGCCGGGCTTGAAACCGACCAACGTGATTGCCTCGACGATGTATTCGAGTGCGGCGCGGTTGTTTGGCAGTTCAGGGGCAAAACCGCCCTCGTCGCCGAGGCCGGTCGCGAGACCCTTCTTGGCGAGAATCGACTTGAGCGCGTGATACACCTCGACACCCCAACGCAAGCCTTCGCTGAAGGTCGGAGCGCCGAGTGGAACGGCCATGAACTCCTGGATGTCGACACCGGTGTCGGCGTGAGCGCCACCGTTGATGATGTTGAGGAGCGGCACGGGAAGCGTGTGCGCGTTCGGCCCACCGACGTAACGGAAGAGCGGAAGGTCGGCCGAGTCGGCAGCAGCTTTCGCGACGGCGAGGCTCACGCCGAGAATGGCGTTCGCGCCGAGCTTCTTCTTGTTGTCGGTGCCGTCAATCTCGATCATGGCGGCGTCAATAAGCCGCTGCTCGCTGGCGTCGAGACCAACGATGGCCGGCTCGATGTCTTTGATGACATTGGCGACAGCCTTCTGAACACCCTTGCCGAGGTAACGCTTCTTGTCGCCATCTCGAAGTTCGTAGGCCTCGAATGCTCCGGTCGACGCCCCAGACGGCACAGCCGCGCGAGCAGCAGTGTTGTCGTCGAGCAGAACCTCAACCTCGATGGTTGGGTTTCCGCGTGAGTCGAGAATCTCTCGAGCGTTGAGGGCAATGATGTCGGCCACGAATACTCCTAGTTAGAACGGGTGCGGGAGGGAAGTTTTTTACGCCTTGAGTCTACTTGCGAGCCCACGAGTGGTCCGGGCGACTGTTCGGGCTCGCACGAATTAGCTGAGTGGTTTGAGCGTGAGGCTGGCGAAGTCGGTTGACTGTGCATCCACCGAGGCAAAGTGCGTGAAGCCGGCCGCCGTTGCGCGATCGAGAATCGGCGTGAGGTTCTTCGACCGCTTCTCGAGGCGAACGCGGTGACCCGCAGAGATGGCCTGAGCCTTGATGCGCGCGAGGGTCTTGAGAGAGAGTCCGGAATCGGGCAGCGCGCCGGCCGTCGGGGCATCGTGCACGAGCACAACTCCCCCACGCTCGGTGTTGTCGTCGCCAAGCAACTCGACGATGCGCTCGAATCCAATCGAGAAGCCGGCGGCTGGCACGTCAACTCCCAGAAAACGACCGATCATTCCGTCGTAACGACCGCCACCGCCCACCGACGAACCAGATTCGGGATGCGCGATCTCAAAGATGGTGCCCGTGTAGTAGCCCATGCCCCGCACGAGCGTGGGGTCAAAACGAACCTGCACGCCCGCGGGCAATTCGGCGAGCGCGTGTGCGATGGTCTCGAGTGACGCAACGGCGTCGGGGTCGATTCCGTCGGGCAGCACCGACAGGATGTCGGCAGTCGTAAGTGGAACGCCACCCTGAGACAGGTGCGGTTCGATCTTCTCGAGGAACCCACCGAGCACGGCTGCCGAGTCGGGGCCAAACTCTGCGAGTTCGGCGACAACACCGGAGACGCCAATCTTGTCGAGTTTGTCGATGGTGATGAGTGCCGACTCACGGCGTTCAGGCGCAAAACCGCAGTAGTCGAGCAGACCAACCAGAATGCGGCGATCATTCATGCGGATTGTGCATCCATTGAGGCCCAACGCACTCAACGCCGAAGATGTCGCAAGAATCAACTCGACCTCAGCAAGCGGGCCCGCTTCGCCGATGATGTCGATGTCGGCCTGCACAAACTGGCGGTAGCGACCCTTTTGCGGGCGCTCGGCTCGCCAGACGGGAGCAATCTGAATGGCACGGAAGACGTTTGGCAGTTCTCCGCGGTTCGTGGCGTAGTAGCGAGCAAGTGGAACAGTGAGGTCGAAGCGAAGACCGAGGTCGGCAAGATCGTGTGCGTCACCGGATGCGTGTGCCGCGGCCAAATCCTCAGCGCCCAACCCGCGCTTGAGCACGCTAAACGACAGCTTCTCATTGTCGCCACCGAGGCCGGAGTGCAGGCGCTCGTAGTCCTCAACGACGGGCGTCTCAATTTCTTCGAACCCGTGTGCCGCGTACGTCTCGCGAATGACGGCGAGTGCACGCTCACGGCGAGCTTTTTCGCGAGGGAGAAAGTCGCGCATGCCTCGCGGTGCGGTCACGTTGTTCGCCATGCTCCTAGTCTCCCACGCGCATGCTCGTCGACCGGCTAACGCATCGGCGCCGGCTCACTATTCCGCGTCGCGAATGTCCTCTTGCAACCCGCGTAACGCACTGCGCAAAGCGCGCTCGGCGTCGAGGCCCTGACCCCGGGCCGAGGCAACGAGGGCGAGCAGCACGGCGCCCAGCTCGCGCTCATCGCTGAATTGGAAAGGCGACGGACTGTCAACCGACACGACGTCGAGCTTCTCCGCCTTGCCCAGCAGCTTGTCGGCGAGCAACAAAGCAGGCATCGCTTGGGGCACACCATCGAGCGTGGATGATCGCTCTGACTTCTCCTCACGCTTCGACTGCTCCCACACAGCCACGACCTCGTCGGGAGTATCCGCTGTGACATCACCAAACACGTGTGGGTGACGCGAGCGCATCTTGGCGCTCATGTGTGCGGCGACATCCTGAACGGTGAATTCTTCGCCCGCAGTCTTGCCCGCGACGTCGGCGTGAAAGAGCACCTGGTACAACACGTCACCGAGCTCCTCAAGCATGTCGTCACGGTTACCCGACTCAATCGCATCGATGAGCTCGTAGGTCTCCTCGAGCAGGTAGCGAACGAGCGACTCGTGGGTCTGCTCGGCACACCAGGCGCATCCGTCAGCAGATCTCAGTCGGTCGATAACGCTGGCCAATTCGGCAACCGCGTCAGAGGCAGAGCCGTGCGTTGATTCGGAAAAGATGGGGCTGCTCATCAGGTTCCCTCCCAGGTGCAGCCCCATCTTCTCACTCGCAGAGAGTGTCGACGTGATGTGACGCTCTCGCGTGACGGATCCCGCCAGCCAGAGACATGGCCGGCGGGACCCGTGCTTTAGGCCGCCTTCTTCAAGCGGCGACGAAGCGCACCGAGCTGCTTCGTCATCTCGACCGGCAGACGATCGCCGAACGTGGAAAAGAACTCTTCCGTTTGGTCGCACTCGTCGAGCCAGGATGGAGGATTCACATTGAAAAGCTTCATCATCGCCCCACGTGGCATTTCAATCCCCTCGAGGTTGAACGAACCACGAGCGGGAACGATTCCGATTGCGGCTTCGTAGGTCTTGGCTGTGCCCTCAACGCGACGGCAAATCCATTCGAGCACGCGGGAGTTCTCGCCAAACCCAGGCCACAAGAATTTGCCGTTGTCGTCTTTGCGGAACCAGTTGACCTGGAATATCTTTGGCGCGTTCTTGCCGAGGCTCTTACCCATGCTCAACCAGTGACCCCAGTAATCGGCCATGTTGTAACCACAGAAGGGGAGCATCGCGAACGGGTCGCGCCGCAACGCACCGACCGTGCCCTCGGCCGCAGCCGTCTGCTCGCTCGACATGGTTGCTCCGAGAAACACGCCGTGCTTCCAGTCGAACGCTTCCGCGACGAGAGGAACGTTGGTTGCACGACGGCCACCAAAGATGATGGCGTCGATGGGAACGCCCGCGGACTCAAACCAGTCGTCCGACAGTGTTGGGCACTGTTCGACGGGAACCGTGAAGCGCGCATTTGGATGCGCAGCCGGACGACCAGAGCTGGGAGTCCAGTCGTCGCCGCGCCAGTCAATGAGGTGGTCGGGAGCCTTGTCGGTCATCCCCTCCCACCAGACATCGCCATCATCGGTGAGCGCGACGTTTGTGAAGATCGTGTTGCCCCAGAGCGTGTCCATCGCCACCTCGTTCGTGGCGTACCCGGTTCCGGGAGCGACACCGAAGAAGCCTGCCTCCGGATTGATAGCGAAGAGGCGCCCGCCTTTGCCAGGTCGCAACCACGCGATGTCATCACCGATGGTCTCGGCTTTCCAGCCGGGTATGGTCGGCGTGATCATGGCCAGGTTCGTCTTGCCACACGCGGACGGGAACGCAGCCGCCACATGGAAGACCTTGCCGACCGGGTTGGTCAACTTGAGAATGAGCATGTGCTCGGCCAGCCAACCTTCTTGCTTGCCCATGAACGAACCGATGCGCAACGCGAAACACTTCTTGGAGAGAAGGGCGTTGCCGCCGTAGCCAGATCCGTATGACCAGATCTCTCGAGACTCGGGAAAGTGGCAGATGTACTTGGTCGTGTTGCACGGCCATGGCACATCGTCGATGGTGTTGCCGACCGCGTCAATCAGTGGCATGCCCACCGAGTGCACTGCGGGAACCCAGTTGGTGTCATCGTCGATTTGACGCAGAGCGTCGTCTCCCATGCGCGTCATGATGCGCATGTTCAACACCGCGTAGGGCGAGTCGGTCAGTTGGATGCCCACCTGCGAGATTGGGCCGCCGAGCGGGCCCATCGAGAAGGGCACGACGTACATCGTGCGACCACGCATGCAGCCGTCAAACAGTTCTCGCAGTTTGTCAATCATCTGGTCGGGGTCGCGCCAGTTGTTCGTGGGGCCAGCGTCCGCTTCATTGACCGAGCAGATGAAGGTTCGATCTTCAACTCGGGCGACATCGTCGGGATCACTGCGGACCAGAAAGCTGTCGGGGCGCAGCTCCGGATTCAGCTGAGTCATCACGCCCTGGTCGATGAGCTGGCGCGTGAGTTCGTACCACTCAGCTTGGCTGCCGTTGCACCATCGAATGTCGGCCGGCTTCGTCAACTCGACGATGTCGCTCAGCCAGTGGAGCAAAGCTCGGTTGGTCACCATTTCGGGTGCGTTAAGGTCAATTGCGGTTTTCACGTTGTCTCCCGTGGTAGCGCGTCGTTGCGATGGAACGCTCCGAGGTGGGTTCGGAAGCGAATAATCGATTGTCTTTCAGAAAATGCAACGTAATCCACTATTTTTGACGCCTCTGAGTAGAAAGATTCGTGAATCTTTCCGTATAGTCAAAATATGCCGTCTCAACTCTTGCTCTTGGGCAAACGCATCCGTCATTTTCGGGCTCTCGCAGGCCTGACACTTGACCAGGTCAGCGACGCGACCGGGATTGCCGCCAGCCAGCTGTCCCTCGTCGAAACGGGGAAGCGCGAACCGAAGCTCACCGCGCTCACCGCGCTGGCTTCCACCTTTGGTGTGGCCGTCACCGACCTGCTCAGTGACGAGGCGCCCGACCGCCGATCTGAGCTCGAGATTGAACTCAACCGCATCACGGCGAGCCCGCTCTACGCAAAGCTCGGTCTCTCGTCGGTGCGCGCATCCAAAACGCTACCGACCGAAGCGTTGGAAGCCATCGTCGGCCTCTATCGCGAGATGGAACGGCGCGAACGCAACTCCGCGGCCACGCCAGAGGAAGCGCGACGAGCAAACACTCAATTGCAGCTGCTCATGCAAGAGAAGGGCAACTACCTGCCTGAGATTGATCAGGTTGCCGAAGAAATGGTCAAAGCCGCTGGGCACGAAACCGGCGCGCTCATGCACCGAACCGTCGCCGACATTGCGGCATCGCTTGGCTTCACCTTGATTTACGTTGACGACCTGCCTCACTCCGCCCGCAGCGTGACCGACCTCGAGAACGGACGCATCTACCTGCCGCCGGCATCGATTCCGGGGGGCCACGGCTTGCGGGCAATGGCGTTGCAAGCGGTGGCTCACCGGGTGCTCGGACACAAGAAGCCAATTGACTACGCCGACTTCTTGAAGCAACGCCTCGAGATCAACTACTTCGCGGCCGCGTGTCTGATGCCACGCACGCGATCCATCGCTTTTCTGCAGGCCGCCAAGAAAGAGCGAAACATCGCAATCGAAGACTTTCGTGATGCGTTCGGCGTTACTCACGAGGCCGCAGCACTCCGATTCACCAATCTTGCGACCCACCATCTCGACCTACGCTCTCATCTCTTGCGCGTCAATGATGACGGTGGGGTCTTTCGCGGATACGCGAACGACGGGCTCCAGATTCCGATGGATGCGAACGGAGCCATCGAGGGCCAGATTGTCTGTCGCAAATGGGCCGCGCGCATGGCATTCGATCGCACGAACCGCACGACGGAGTTCTACCAGTACACCGACACACCCGCGGGCACATTCTTCGACTCGACCCAAACCGGAACATCCACGTCAGAAGAATTCTCAATCAGCGTCGGAGTGTCATTCAACGAGGCAAAGTGGTTTCGGGGTCGTGACACGCAAAACCGTCAGGTCTCAACGTGCCCTCATGAGGGATGTTGCAAACAGCCGTCGAGCGACCTCGCTGCGCGGTGGGCGGGCAAAGCGTGGCCGAGCGCGCGCATGCACTCCCACGTTTTGTCTCCCTTACCGTCGGGTCAGTTTCCGGGTGTCGATGACACAGAGGTCTACGCGTTTCTTGATCGACACGCGAAACTAGGCTGAAGTCATGACTGAACCTGCCGCGCGCAAACGCCGATCTCTGGCAACGGTGTTTCGCTCGGAACGGTATTCAGCGATCTCGCTTCTGGGCGCTGCCATTCTCGGTCTCGCGTTGGCCAACTCCGTTGCCGGGCCGGGACTCATTGCGCTGATGAACCAGCACATCGTGATTCCAGGAACCACCTTCGATCTCAGCGTCGAGCACTGGATCACCGACGGGCTGCTGGCAATCTTCTTCTTCATCATCGCTGTGGAACTGAGGCACGAACTCACTCGGGGCGAGCTCAACACGTTCAGTCGCGCCCTCGCACCCGCTGTCGGAGCGGTCGCAGGCGTGGCTGTTCCGGCAACCGTTTACTTGTTGATCGCCGGGCCAGAATTTGCACGGGGCTGGCCAATTCCCGTCGCCACCGACATCGCTTTCGCGCTCGGACTCATCGCACTGGTCGGCCGCGGATTGCCCGCCAGCATTCGCGTGTTTCTGCTCGCCCTGGCCGTCATCGACGATCTCATTGCGATTCTGCTCATTGCGGTGCTGTTCGCGAAGGGATTTGACCCCATCGCACTCGTTGCCGCAATCGGGTCTATTGCGATTTTCATGGGGGTGGGATGCCTTCGCGCAACCCGACCGTCGACGCGTGCCCTGCGCACCTTCGTACTCATCGTGCTCGCGTTGAGCGCGTGGAGCGCAATGGTATCGTCGGGCATCCACGCCACCATCGCCGGCGTCGCTCTGGGTTTGGTGTTGCGGCCGAAGCTCGCCGAAAAGGCAGCTCACGCACTGTTGCCGACGGTGAACGCCGCCGTATTGCCGTTGTTCGCTTTCGCTTCGTCGCTCGTGATTCTGCCCAGTGGCGGCGTGAGCGCTCTGGGGCCAGTGTTCTTCGCGATCGCCATTGCTTTGCCCCTCGGAAAGATTGTCGGCATCACACTGGCCGGGTGGGCGTTTGGCCGCGTCGCTCGCAAGATGGGGGCCAGTGCCGGCGTTCGCGGAGCAGACCTGGTGACCGTCTCGGCTGTGGCGGGAATCGGCTTCACCGTCTCACTCTTGATGAATCAGCTGGCATTCGCCGACGACCCGGCGTTGCAAGATCAAGGCGTGCTCGGTGTGCTGGCCGGTTCGGCCGTGTCAATCGTTATTGGTGGCGTTCTCGTTGCCATTCGCGCCCGACGGGCTCGCGCCAACTCCCGCGGCTGACGGGAACAACGCCGTCAGCACGCCGTCAACCCACTCCACGAGGTCGGGGGCACTGGGGCTTGTCATATCGGGCACCGGAATCGTTACCACGCGAGCGGCGGGCGCATACTTGGCGCCCGGATACATTCGAGCGAGTCTCACCTGAACAGAGTCGGGCAAGTCAACCGGTGTGAGTCGCAGGTTCGGCCCGATGACGACAACCTCACCCAGCGAGGCAGCGTGAGCACGACGACGCAACCGCGATACGCGCGACAGCGTGAGCACGGGAAGGGGTGGCTCGCCGTACCGGTCGGTGAGCTCGTCGAGAACCAAGTCGATTTGCCCGTCGGGCGCGGTGGGCGAGCTCGCGATCGAAAGCTTCTGGTACGCCTCGAGTCGCAGGCGCTCGGAGTCGAGGTAGTCCTCGGGGATTCGCGCATCCACCGGGATTTCAAGTCGCAGTTCGGTTTGGCCCTCGGCGACGTCTCCGCGAAACACCGAGACCGCCTCACCGATCATGCGCAGGTACAGGTCGAAGCCGACCCCGGCGATGTGACCCGACTGTTCGCCACCGAGCAAGTTGCCCGCACCGCGAATCTCGAGGTCTTTGAGTGCGATCTGGATGCCCGACCCCAGTTCGTTGTTCGCGGCGAGTGCTGCCAGCCGGTCGTGCGCGAGCTCGCTCAGTGGCTTCTCTTCGTCATAAAGAAGGTAGGCGTAGGCGCGCTCGCGACCACGACCCACTCGACCGCGCAACTGGTGTAGTTGACTCAGGCCGTACTTGTCGGCTCGATCCACGATGAGCGTGTTTGCGTTGGCGATGTCGAGACCGGTTTCGATGATCGTCGTCGAGACGAGCACGTCGAACTTGCGTTCCCAGAAGTCGACGATGACCTGTTCAAGTTGGTTTTCGCTCAGTTGACCGTGTGCGATCCCGATGCGCGCCTCGGGAACGAGTTCCGCCAGTTGCGCGGCAACCCGGTTGATGCTGGCAACCCGGTTGTGCACGAAGAAAATCTG
>WLDR01000190.1 GCA_009704705.1 Actinomycetota bacterium
AAAAGCAGCATGGCCGTGCTGACACTGCGTCCGATGAGCCACACAACAATGACGGTGGTCCACCAGGGCATGCCCCACACGCGTGTGCCGCGAACCCCATTGCGGCGGGGGTGACCATCGCGAGGAGCGTTGCCCCCGTGCGAAGCGTGGCCCTCGCGCTTAGCTGGTGAGCCAGTCACGCAACGCTCGTTCACACTCGACAATATGGTCAACCCTCACGTGCTCATCGTCAGCATGAGCTAGTGATGGATCGCCCGGGCCAAAATTCACTGCGGGGATGCCCATCGACGACAGTCGCGCGACATCCGTCCATCCATACTTTGGTGCTGGTTTCGTGCCGACGGCTGCCAGAAAGGTCTGTGCCGCGAGCGCATCAAGACCCGGTCGTGCACCCGCCGATGAATCAGTTACGGTCACCTCGAAGTCAGCGAAAAAGTCCTCCAGGAATTTGCGCGCATCGTCAACGGACTTCGACGGAGCGAAACGGTAGTTCACGCTCAGCTTGGCTTCATCGGGAATCACATTGCCCGCAACGCCGCCGATCACGCCAACCGCGCTCAGGCTCTCTCGGTAATCGAGTCCATCGACGCTGACTGTCTCGGCTTTGTATTCACTCAGTTTCGACAGCGCCGATCCAAGTTTGTGAATTGCGTTGTCGCCCTTCCACGCACGAGCACTGTGAGCTCGAATGCCGGTGGTGCGAACATCCACGTGGATCGTCCCGTTGCAACCGCCTTCGACGAGCCCACTCGTTGGTTCGCACAGGATGCCAAACTCCGCGTCGAAAATTTCGGGGTGGTTGCGTGCGAGGCGGCCCAGCCCGTTGAGGTCAGCCGCCACTTCTTCGTGATCGTAGAAGACCCAGGTGATGTCGACGTTGGGCTCAGCGAGCTCAACAGCAAGTTTGACCTGCACGGCAACGCCCGATTTCATGTCGACGGTTCCGCGACCGACGAGCACCTCGTGGCCATCGCGCGTTTCTCGTCGCACGGGCAGGTTGTTGTTGATGGGAACGGTGTCGATGTGCCCGGCAATCAGCACGCAATGGGGTTGGTTGTCACGCGTGCGACCGAGATGTGTGCGCGCAACGATCGCGTCACCATCGCGCAACACGGTCAAGTGACGTGCGCCGATCAACGCTTTCTCGATTGCGTCGGCGAGTGCGTGTTCGTTCCCCGACACAGACTCGATGTTGCAGAGGTCTTCGGCAATGCTCGCGACGTCACGCGACAGGTTGAGAGCAGGCGCGGACATGCCTCAAGTTTAGGGGCGAGTAACCTTGTGACCATGAGCGCGACCGCACACAACGCCGCATGGGGCCACGGCTTGGCGACACTCACTGCCGACGGCACGGTTCTCGACACGTGGTTTCCGGCACCCGCACTCGGTGCGCGTCCGGCCGCAGAGGCCGAATGGGCAATCCCCGCTCACCTGACTGATCTCATCGGGGCGGATGCCCGTCGCCGCGTCACTGTCACCCCGGTCACGATCGAGGTTGATCTGACGAGCGCGCCAGTTGGGGCATCCGACGCATACCTCAGGCTGCACCTGCTCTCGCACCTGCTCGTTGCCCCCAACTCCATCAATCTCGAGGGCATCTTCGGGCAGCTCGAGAACGTGGTGTGGACGAACGCGGGGCCCGTGCACCCGGCTGATTTTGATGAGTTGCGGCCGACATTGCTGCGCGCCGGCATTCAGGCGCAAGGTGTCGACCGCTTTCCTCGACTGACTGACTACGTCACGCCTGAACGCGTGCGCATCGCGGATGCATCGCGCGTTCGACTTGGCGCCCACCTCGCACCGGGCACCGTTGTGATGCACGAGGGCTTCGTGAACTTCAACGCCGGAACACTCGGCGCTTCGATGGTCGAGGGACGCATCTCACAGGGCGTTGTGGTCGGTGATGGGTCCGACATCGGAGGTGGCGCATCCATCATGGGAACTCTGTCGGGCGGTGGAACGCAGCGCGTTTCGATTGGCGAACGGAGTCTGCTCGGTGCAAATTCGGGGCTGGGAATTTCGCTCGGCAATGACTGCGTCGTCGAAGCAGGTCTCTACGTCACGGCCGGCACGAAGGTCAGCTATCTCGATGCGGAAGGCCACAAGACGGCCAAAGCTGTCGAGTTCTCCGGTGCTGACAACCTGCTCTTCCGTCGCAACTCAACGACCGGCGCAGTCGAGGTCGTCTCGCGAAGCGGCGCCGGCGTCACGCTCAACAGCGCCCTGCACTAGCTGCTGAGGCCGAGGGCTCTAGATCTTGAGGTAGCGCGTGATCGCGAAGTTTGCCGAGACCGCAGCGAGCAGACAACCGATGGCGAGTAGCGCGGGAACAATCACGAGCGCCTCCCCCAGGCCAATAAATGACGTGAGCGGGATGTTCACGGCCAGGTAGCCCTGAACGAAGAACTGCACGATGGCAACAATCGCCCCGCCGGCAAGAAGTGAGCCTACGAAGGCGGCGAACACGCCCTCGAGAATGAATGGCGTCTGGATGAACGCGTTCGACGCACCCACGAGTCGCATGATGCCGAGCTCGCGGCGGCGCGAGAAGGCAGACAGTCGAATGGTGGTCGCGATGAGGAGCGCCGCTGCAATAAGCATGAGAACGGCGATGCCGATGGCCGTGTAGCTCCCGGCGTTGAGTATGGCAAAAATCTGGTCGAGATACGCACGCTGGTCGGTCACCGCTTCGACACCGTCTTGACTGCCGAGCGCTTCAACAAGCACCTCTGACTGAGAAGGGTCCTTGAGGTTGACCCAGAAGGTCTCGTTCAGCTGATCCGGCGTCACGTACTCAGCGACCGGATTGCTTTTGAACTGCCGCTGAAAGTTGTCGTAAGCCTGTTGGTGGTCCTCGAAGTAGAACTTGTCGATGAATGGCGAGAGAACATCCGACGTCAAGATCGACTCAACTGAATTGATCTGCACCGAGGTCGCTTCGCCGTCAACGCACGTTTCACCCGCCGAAACAGACGTGCACATGTACACGGCCACCTGGGCCTTGTCGTACCAGAAATTCTTCATCGTGCCGGTCTGCATTTGCAGCAGGATGGCCGTGCCCACGAACGTCAACGAAATGAAGGT
>WLDR01000191.1 GCA_009704705.1 Actinomycetota bacterium
ATCACGGTCGAGTAAGGGGAGTAGAGAAAATGGCACAGAAGTCAAAGGCATACCGCGCCGCCGCCGAAAAGATTGAGGACGGCAAGTTCTACACTCCGACCGAGGCTGTCGCAATCGCGAAGCAGACCGGTTCGTCCAAGTTCAACTCCACCGTTGAGGTCGCACTCAAGCTCGGTGTGGACCCTCGCAAGGCTGACCAGATGATTCGTGGAACCGTCATGCTTCCGCACGGCACGGGCAAGACTGCTCGCGTTGTTGTGTTTGCAACGGGCCCCGCAGCAGAAGCAGCGCTTGCTGCCGGTGCTGATGAAGTCGGTGGCGACGAGCTCATTGAGAAGATTGCCGCCGGATGGACCGGTTTCGACGCAGCTGTGTCGACGCCGGAGCTCATGGGCAAGGTCGGTCGTCTCGGAAAGGTTCTTGGTCCTCGTAACCTCATGCCGAACCCAAAGACCGGCACCGTGACGCCGGATGTGGCCAAGGCCGTGTCCGACATCAAGGGCGGAAAGATCGAGTTCAAGGTCGACAAGCACTCCAACGTGCACTTCATCGTTGGCAAGGCAAGCTTCACCGAGGAGCAGTTGGGTGAGAACCTGACCGCAGCTCTCGATGAGGTCATGCGTCTCAAGCCGTCGTCGGCAAAGGGCAAGTACCTCCAGCGTGCCGCTGTGTCGACCACGTTCGGACCGGGTATCCCGCTCGACGTTTCGGTCATCTAGTTACACTCGTTTCGACGGCCCCTTGCCCACTCGGCAGGGGGCCGTCGGCGTTTGCGCGACTGGGCCCATCCCTCGTCGCTAGATAGGCTGACTTCGTGATTGAACAAGCCGACCACATCAATTCGATTCCCGCTTACAAGCCTGGGCGTTCGTCGGTCGAGGGGTGGGACGGCCCTGTTTACAAGCTCTCGTCGAACGAGAACCCATACCCGCCACTGCCGACGATTGTGGATGCCGCGGCCCGCGCTGCGGCGCACATGCAGCGCTACCCGAACATGGCCGCGCCGGAGTTTCGAGCGGCTCTCGCTGCGCGCCTCGGCGTTACCGACGACGAAATCGTGCTCGGAGGTGGGTCGGTCGAGTCGGCTGCACAGATTGTTCGTGCGTTCGCTGGTTACGGTGACGAAGTGATTTTCGCGTGGCGCTCATTCGAGGCCTACCCCTTGCTGGTGAAGAGCGTGCAGGCAACGGCAGTCGATGTCCCGCTCACGTCGACCGAGCATCACGACCTACCGGCCATGTTGGCCGCCATTACTCCCCGAACCAAGGTGATTTTTGTCTGCACGCCAAACAACCCGACCGGAACGGTGGTTGATCACGAGGAACTGCGTGAGTTTATCCGCCAAGTTCCGTCGAATGTTTTGGTTGTCGTTGATGAGGCGTACACGCATTTCGTGAACGACACCAAGGCTGCGCGCGGTCTCGACATCTATCGGGAATTTGAGAACGTGTGTGTGCTGCACACATTTTCTAAGGCCTATGGGCTCGCGGGTCTCCGGCTCGGCTACACGATTGCTCGCGAAGATGTTCGCGCCGGAATCGTCAAGACTGCCATGCCGTTCGCGGTCTCTGATGTCGCCACGGCTGCCGGTGTCGCGGCCCTCGAGGTGGAATCGCAACTACAAGAGCGAGTGGACTTGCTTGTCTCCGAACGAGATCGCGTCGAAGCAGAACTCGCGCTCATGGGGTGGAACGTGCCGCCATCGCAGGCGAACTTTTTCTGGATAGCCGCCGGTGACGAGACAGACAAAGTGCAAGAGCATCTGCTTGGTCATGGCATTATCGCGCGTCCGTTCTCTGGGTCGGGCATCCGCGTATCTATCGGCATGCCAGAAGCGAATGACGCTGTTCTCGCTGCCCTGCGCACCTATCGAGAAAATCTCTGATCGGAACGCGCGCTAGTTCGTGAGTCGGTGAAGCTCGCCGATCAGTCCGTTGGCTAGCCAGACCAATTCGGCGATTGCTTCCTCGTCGCGCTCGATCCACGTGAATTGAGGCTCGTCGGCGATCGGCACGAAGTTTCGGTGCTGTTCCCACACGAAAAAGGTTCGTTGCGCGCCGAGCACATATTGCTGCCAGTAAACCTGTCGCAGGTAGTTGCCGGGAATCTGGTCCCAGCCCTTGCCGGTGGTCTTTATCTCGGCAAGTTCGAGAACGCCATCGTCGCGCATCCCGATGCCGTCTGGTGTTGCCAGGTGTCGCGTCTCTTCGGCCGCGTGAAACAGTGAGGAGCTCGGTTCAATGCCGGTTCGGATGCGTACCCAGTCGGCGATGACGGGCTCGCGCGTCTTGCCGTGCTCGGTGAACACGTTGCCGTTGAACGTGGAGGGGCGAAGTTTTTCGAGTGCGACGACCGGTATCGAGTGGATGCTCGTGAGCTTGGCCACGTCTGTTGCCGTGATTCCGCGAGCTCGAGCCTGGAGCCACGCGCCCTCGTCCGATCCGTCGGTCACGAGTCGTTCGGTGTAGCTCGAGGTCAGTGGCGCGGTCACTCGTCCATTCTGGTGGAGTGCGGTGTCAGTGGTTGCGCGTTGACTGCCGTGGCGAGAAGATTTGAAGCCAGAATTGAAGACAGATTTGAAGGAGTTGACCCCATGGGACTACACAAGAGGGCCCACGAACTGTGGCTTGATGGTGATAACAACCCTTACGAAACGTTGACGAAGCAGCTCGCAGATGAGAAGCGTTCGCTAGATGAATCCGTTGCGCGCGCAAAGGCTGATGCGGAAGCGGCTCTGGCCGAGGAGATGGAATCCCGAACCATGTTGTCCTGGCAACCATGCGAGAACCCGGATTGCTCGACCAGCGGGACGCTTCAAAAAGTGACGATGTACCTATCTGAGATAGCTCCCGTCTCGGAGTTTCAGGCTGGGCGCTGGACGTGCGAGATTTGTGGCGAGGACAACGACTGGACAAACAGCTAGAAATCCATAGTTTTCTCATAGAAAACTCATAGGAATCCACGCCACACTCGGAGCATGACGGATTCCGCTCCAGCACCAGTTCGACTCACGCGCGCCGACGGATCAAAGATTCGGGTGCTCGTCGTCGACGACGAAGCGTCACTCAC
>WLDR01000192.1 GCA_009704705.1 Actinomycetota bacterium
ACTGCGCACGATCGACCCGATGTTCATGTCGTGCTGCCAGTTTTCGATGGCAACGTGAAACGGGTGCCGGCGCTCATCCAGATCGGCGACAATCGCCTCCATGCTCCAATATCGGTAGCGGTCAATCACATTTCGCGTGTCACCATTGCGAAGCAGTTCGGCGTCAAAGTGTGCCTCGGTCGGGAGCTCCCCAATCCAGGGACCGACGCCAGCCGTGCTTGCTTCGTGCGTCGGGTTGTCCACCTGCCTAGGCTAGCGAAAGAGACATCACCTCAGACAAAGGAGCATCATGGCGCACGCCATTGCGATGGATGAACCCGGTGGCCCCGAAGTCTTGCGATATCGAGACATTCCCACGCCGATTCCAGGTCATGCAGAGGTGCTTGTTCGCCCGCACGCGATTGGGGTGAACTTCATCGACATTTACCGGCGACAAGGCGTCTATCCCGTCTCTCTCCCTCACATTCCGGGCATGGAAGGCGCAGGTGAAGTCGTCGCGCGCGGAGAAGGTGTCACAGGGCTATCGATCGGCGACAGAGTTGCATTCTGTGACGCAGCAAGCGCATACGCCACCGACGTCGTCGTCGCCGCCGAAACTGCAATGCCGGTTCCCGAAAACATGGACATCGACATCGCTGGCGCCTTGCCGTTGCAGGGAATCACCGCGCACTATCTCGTCAATTCGACGTTCCCCCTCGAACCGGGCCACACTGCCCTCATTCACGCGGGGGCTGGCGGGGTGGGGCTGCTGCTGATTCAGCTCGCCAAGATGCGAGGTGCGCGCGTGATCACGACGGTTTCAACTCCTGAGAAGGAAGCCCTCGCCCGGGTTGCCGGGGCGGATCACGTCATCGGCTATGACAACTTCGATGTCGTCGCTCGCGATCTCACCGACGGCATCGGGGTTGATGTTGTCTTCGACGGCGTGGGTAAAGCAACGTTCGATCGCTCGCTGAACTCGCTGCGTTCACGGGGCATGCTCGTCTTGTTCGGCGCGGCATCCGGGCCGGTCGACCCATTCGACCTTCAGCGCCTGAACTCCGGCGGTTCGCTGTTCATTACGCGGCCATCTATGGGGCACTACCTGCAAACGCCCGAAGAGCGCGCGTGGCGGTGGAACGAGCTCGTCGAGGCGGTTCAATCGGGGCGGCTGGATGTTCGCATCGGCGGTCGCTACCCGTTGGCTGAGGCAGCTCGAGCCCAAGAAGATCTCGCGGCACGCAAGACCACCGGCAAGTTGCTGCTCAAGCCATAGGTTCGATGGCGTTTAGCCACTCACGAAACACACGAAGCGACCTTGCGTTTCGCGCCACTGGGACGCGTTGACCGGGTACGCAAAGGTGTATTTGAGTGCTGGATTGGCCTGAGCCGTTGCCGCGTCGACGAGGCCGATTTCGGTGCAAAGGGGCAGCACGGTCTGAGCGACCATCGCCTCACCAGGAAAAGTTGCCTCGGCGAATCCGGGAACCTGTCCCACTCGAGTGACCTTCGCCTCGTGTGCGGTTGAGCACGGAACGACGCCATAGGTGAGTTCCCATGCGCCCTCGAACTGTGCGATGCAGGTTCCGGCAATCAGTTCATCCCAGTCATACGTGCCCGGGGCGAGCGACGACACCGGTGTCGGCGTGCGTGACGGTGTCGGTGCCGGTTGGATCGAGCTGGCGACTGGCGTGTTGCGACCGAACCAAAATCCCCCTGCGGCTGCGGCGAGCGCGGCCGTCACCGTGACGGCGGCAAAAACGACCGTGCGAGGGGTGGGCCTACTCCAGCCCAAGATCTGACAAGCCCACTGCGGCGAAGTAGGGATACCCCGCCTCTTCGATGCGCTCTTTTGCGCCGGTGTTGCGATCGACAACGACGCAAACTCCGACAACCGTGGCTCCGGCCTTCTCGAGCGCCTCGATAGCGGCGAGGGGTGAGCCTCCCGTGGTCGACGTGTCTTCGAGCACGACCACGTTCTTGCCCGCAACGTCGGGGCCTTCTACCTGGCGGCCTCGTCCGTGGTCTTTAGGCTCCTTGCGAACAACGAATGCGTCGTAACTGCGACCGCGGCCGGCGCCCTGGTGCAGTACCGACGTCGCGATGGGGTCGGCACCCATGGTGAGCCCGCCGACGGCATCCACGTTGGGAATCTGGTCAATGAGATCGAGCATGACCTGACCGATGAGTGGTGCGACGCGGTGATCAAGACTGACCTTGCGCAGGTCGACGTAGTAGGTCGCCTTCTTGCCACTCGTCAGCGTGAAATCGCCGTGGAAAACAGCGTCTGACTTGATGAATTCAATCAGCTGTGCGCGCGCGTCCGTCATGCCTTACAGCCTACCGATGCCCTTGCCGGGTACTTTAGACGCATGCGCATCGCCTCGTGGAACGTGAACTCAATTCGCGCCCGAGTGGAGCGAGTCGTTGACTATCTCGTTCGCGAAGATGTTGACGTCGTATGCATGCAAGAAATCAAGTGTCGCGAGAACCAGTTTCCTTACGAGCAATTCACCGCCGCTGGCTACGACGTTGTGCTGCACGGCTTGAATCAGTGGAATGGCGTCGCCATCGCATCCCGCTTGCCGATCACAGAGGTGCAGGTTGGCTTCGCGAATATGCCCGGGTTTGGAACACCGGCCGATGATGGGTCGCTACCCCTCGAGGCTCGTGCTCTCGCCGCGACCGTCGACGGCGTGCGCCTGTGGAGCCTGTACGTTCCAAACGGGCGCGAACTCGATAACCCGCACTACGCCTACAAGCTGGCATGGTTGGATGCGCTGGCCGACGACACGCGGGCGTGGCTGGCAGCCCACCCAACAGTTCCCCTCGCAATGCTCGGCGACTGGAATGTGGCGCCCTACGACCACGACGTGTGGGACGTGAACGAGTTCGGCGGTTCAACTCACGTGTCTCAAGCTGAGCGGGATGCGTTCTTTGCGTTCGAAAACGTGGGGCTCTCCGACGTGGTGCGACCGCTTGTTCCAGACGGATACACGTACTGGGATTACAAGCAACTCCGCTTTCCGAAGAACGAGGGAATGCGCATCGATTTCATTCTCGCGAATCCCGCCTTTGCAG
>WLDR01000193.1 GCA_009704705.1 Actinomycetota bacterium
AACGTGCAGCGCATTACCTTGCCCACCGTGAGCTGACCATCCACCACAATCGGCTGGTCGAGAGCAGCGCCGACTGCGAGGATGCCCGACTGCGGCGGGTTGAGGATGGCGGCGAACTCGAGCGTTCCGTACATGCCGAGGTTCGAGATCGAGAACGAGCCGCCCTCCAGTTCGTCTTGACGCAGGCGCTTGTCCCCGGCGCGAACGACGAGGTCCTTGATTTCTTCGGAGACCGCGGTGATCGACTTCGCGGTCACGTTGCGAACGACCGGCGTGACGAGCCCACCCTCGGTTGAGACGGCGACAGAGATATCGACCGACCCGTGCTTGATGAGCACGTTGTCGCCCCAGGTGACGTTGGCGTCGGGCACGTCGATGAACGCAGCAGCGACGGCCTTGACGACCAGGTCGTTGACCGAGACGCGCACCGGCGAGACGGAGTTGATCTGTTCGCGCATCGCGAGCAGAGCATCCACCTTGCACTCGGTCGTGAGGTAGAAGTGCGGCACCGTCGACTTGCTCTCCGTCAGGCGACGCGCGATGGCCTTGCGCATGCCCGTGAGCGGAATCTCGGTGTTGCCTGCAACCGGTGCGTATGCGACGGGCGAGCTGGATGCGCTAGCCGGAGCAACCGCACCACCCGTGGGAAGCGACTCAAGGTCACGGCGCACGATGCGTCCGCCCGGGCCAGACCCGACGACAGCCGACAGGTTGAGGTTCTTTTCGCGGGCCATCTTGCGAGCAATCGGCGACGCGAACGAGCGACCACCGGTTTGGTCACCGGCCGGTGAACTGGCGACAGGCGCGGAAACGGGTGCGGAAACAGGAGCCGGAGCGCTGGCCGGTGCAGGTGCACTTGCGGCAGGTGCAGCCTCAGCCACAGGCGCCGCCGCCGGAGCAGCCGGGGCCTCATCACCGAGGGCAGCATCGATGTCGGCATCCGTCTCGCCGGCGGCAATCAGCACGGCGATGGGCGCACCGATTTCACCCGATCCACCCTCGGCAATCACAAGGCGCCCGATGGTGCCTTCGACTTCGGAGTTGTACTCGACGACTGCCTTTTCGGTCTCGAGCTCGGCAAATGGGTCACCGACCTTGATCGTGTCACCAGGCTTAACCAGCCACTTCTGAATTGCCGCCTCGCTCGCACCGGCGAGCACAGAGGGCATGCGTACGACGGTAGCCATTACTTGCCTCCTCCGAAGTTGGCAGCCACGCGCTGCAATCCGGCAACAACCTCTTCGGTGCGAGCGATGGCGGCACGCTCGAGCACCTTCGAGATGCTCGGAGCAGCCTCACCGCCGGTCACACGCTGAATGGGCTGATCGAGGTAATCAAAGAAGCGTCGCTGAATCTCGTCGGCGAGCCAGCCCCCGTACGAGGTGCCCTTCGCTCCCTGCTCCACAATGAGCACGGCGTTGGTCTTCTTGACGCTCTCACCGATGGTGTTCCAGTCGATGGATGCGCGGTCCAGCCAGCGAAGGTCAACGACCTCCGCGTCGATGCCGGTTTGCTCCACCGCCTCCAGCGAGTGCTTCACCATCGAGAGGTAGGTCAGAACCGTGACATCTTTACCGGGGCGACGAATCGCGGCCTTGCCCAGTTCGATCTGGTAGTCGAGGTCAGTCACGGGAATGTTGCCCGACTCGGCGTAAAGATCGATGTGCTCGATGACGAACACCGGGTCTTCCAGCGCGAGCGCGGCATTCATGAGGCCGATGTAGTCGAACGGCGTCGAGGCAGCGACGACGCGCCATCCCGGGTTTGTCACCATGATTCCGGCGGGGTCCATCAGGTGCTGCGAGCCGTAGCCCGAACCCATAGCCACCTTCGAACGCAGCACGAGCGGTACGCCGTGCTCGCCACCAAACATGTGACGTGCTTTTCCAATCTGGTTGAAAACCTGGTCGGCGGCTACCCACATAAAGTCGGGGTACATGAACTCGACGACCGGTCGGAATCGACCATCCGTCGCAATGCCACAGCCCAGACCGGCAAACGCGTTCTCCGAAATCGGCGTGCCGAGCACGCGGTCGGGGAACTTGTCTTTCAGCCCCTTGGTCGCGCCATTTGTTCCACCCTTGAGACGGTGAATGTCTTCACCCATGACCACGACCTTGTCGCTCGTCTCCATGCGGCGATCCATCACGGCGGCGACGGCGTCAATGAACTTCACGTTTTGCGTCTCACCCGTGTAGGTCGCTTCTTCAAGCTTGACTGCGGATGCGAGCTCGCTGGCGTCGCCACGAATGCCGACATCCACGAACCCAGGATCAGGCCAGAGCGCCGGCTTGATTCGGCGAACACCCGGCTTGCCCTCGGGGTCTTGCTCCACGAGTTCGGCAACGGCCCTTTTCATCGCTTCTTGCGACTGGGTGCGAATCGCGTCGATTCCCTTGTCGTCGATGAGCTTGAGCTTCTTCATCTCGGCGGCGACTCGAGTCAGCGGGTCACGAGCGATCCACTCGGCCTCTTCTTCTTTAGGGCGGTAACCGAATGCGCTGCCCGGGTAGGGGCCGTTCTGGTGGAAGAACCGGTAGACGTCAGCCTCAACGAGCGCGGGACCTTTGCCCGATCGCATGTATTCGCTGGCTTGTTCCATCGCGAGGTGAACGGCGAGCGGATCCATTCCGTCCACCTGCCACGACGGAAAGTTGAATCCGAGCGCACGAGCCGAAAGTCGCGTCTCGTTGGTGACCTCACTCACGTGGGTCGACACGGCGTACATGTTGTTCTCAATGAAGAAGCACAGCGGAAGGTCCCAGGCGGCAGCCAAGTTCATCGTTTCGAGAACCGATCCGATATTGGTCGCGCCATCACCGAAGTAGGTAACCGAAATGTTGGTTGTCTTTGCGTGCTTTTGTGACCACGCGTTACCGGCGGCGAGCGGAACGCCACCGCCGACGATGGCATTCGTGCCGAGCGCCCCAGCATCGAGCCACTGCAAGTGCATCGATCCGCCGCGACCACCCGAGAATCCCTGAGCGAGTCCGAGGATTTCAGCCAGCGTGCGTTGCAACATCGTTTGCGTGTCGGCGTTGACGAGCTTCTTGA
>WLDR01000194.1 GCA_009704705.1 Actinomycetota bacterium
AAGGTTCGCCGAGACGACGACCCAAACCAAGAGGTAACCATAACGTGCACCAGCAGTCATGTTGCTGGCCACGTTTCCCGGGTCGAGGTAGGCCACGCCCGCAACGAGGGCGGGACCAATCAATGGCAACGCCCGTAAAGCTCGCTTCACCTTTCCACACTAGGGCGATAGCGTGGCGATATGCGTATCCTTCTCGTTGGTTCGGGTGGCGTTGGTGACGCCATCGCAAAAATTGCCGCACGACGTTCATTTTTCGAAAAATTGATTGTCACTGACTACGACGAGTCGAGAGCTGAACGAACCGTCGAATGGCTTCGACAGCGTCACGGTGCTGACCTGATTGATCCCCGCTTCGAGGTCGACCGCATTGATGCGAGCAGCGCCGACAGCGTCGCCGAGGTCGCTCGGCGTCACGGGGCGACGCACGTCATGAACGCGGTCGAACCCTCCTTCGTTCCCACCGTTTTCGCGGGAGCCCGCGCTGCCGGAGCGAACTACCTTGACATGGCGATGTCACTCTCCCACCCGCACCCGGAGCGCCCATTCAGTGAACCCGGGGAGAAACTTGGTGATGCACAATTCGCCGCGCACGACGACTGGGTGGCTGCCGAGAGTCTTGCCCTTGTCGGAATCGGAGTGGAGCCGGGGCTGTCGAATGTCTTCGCTCGCTATGCATGCGACCACCTTTTTAGCGAGGTCGACGAGCTCGGTACGCGTGACGGGGCAAACCTGGTGGTGCACGACGACGACGGCAACGAGATCTTTGCGCCGAGCTTCAGCATTTGGACAACCATCGAAGAATGCTTGAACCCACCCGTTGTTTGGGAGGCCGACCGGGGCTGGTTCACGACGCCACCCTTTAGCGAGCCAGAGGTATTCACTTTTCCCGAGGGAATTGGCCCGGTCGAATGCGTCAACGTTGAGCACGAAGAGGTGCTGATGATGCCGCGTTGGCTCACCGCAAAACGGGTCACCTTCAAATACGGGCTCGGTAACGAGTTCATCACCGTCCTCAAGACCCTGCACCAGTTGCACCTCGACTCGATTGCTCCGATTCGCGTGCGCAGTGCATCCGGCCCGGTAGAGGTTGCACCGCGTGACGTCGTTGCCGCGGCACTGCCCGATCCCGCGACAATCGGCCCTCGGATGACCGGCAAGACGTGCGCGGGTGTGTGGGTTACTGGCACCGGAATCGACGGAAAGCCTCGCGAGGTGTACCTCTATCACGTGTCCGACAACGAGTGGACGATGCGCGAATACGAATCCCAGTGTGTGGTGTGGCAGACGGCCCTCAACCCGGTCGTCGCGCTCGAACTGCTCGCATCGGGAGCGTGGTCTGGCGCCGGCGTGCTTGGCCCGGAATGCTTTGACGCTGTTCCGTTCCTCGAACTCATGGCGAAGGCCGAAGCCGAGGGTGGTTATGGGCAAGCGTGGGGCATGGAAGATCGACTCGCGTGAAGCGTGACCAGCTCTGACGAGTAGCTGGGCTCGAGCCCGTGAGGCTCACGCAAAACCCTAAACTTGGCTCATGTCTAAAGTGTTGAGCTCACTCCCCGTCGGTGAACGAGTTGGTATTGCTTTCTCGGGCGGCCTCGACACGTCTGTGGCCGTCGCGTGGATGCGCGACAAGGGAGCCATCCCGTGCACCTACACCGCCAATATCGGCCAGCCCGACGAGCCCAACATCGACGGTGTTCCGGCTCGGGCCAAGGAGTATGGCGCTGACATTGCCCGACTGGTTGACTGCCGCCGCCCGCTGGTCGAAGAAGGCTTGGCTGCCCTGGCGTGCGGTGCCTTCCACATTCGATCCGGAGGCAAGACCTACTTCAACACCACTCCGCTCGGCCGCGCCGTGACGGGAACGATGCTCGTTCGGGCGATGCACGAAGACGGCGTCGACATCTGGGGTGATGGATCGACCTACAAGGGCAACGACATCGAACGGTTCTATCGTTACGGTTTGCTGGCGAATCCGAATTTGCGCATCTACAAGCCCTGGCTCGACTCGACGTTCGTTTCCGAGCTCGGCGGGCGCAAAGAGATGTCGGAGTGGCTTGTCGCACATGGATTCCCCTACCGTGACGCAACAGAGAAGGCGTATTCGACCGACGCAAACATCTGGGGTGCAACGCACGAGGCGAAAGACCTCGAGGAGCTCAACATCGGTCTCGACATTGTCGACCCAATCATGGGTGTCGCGTTCTGGCGCGATGACGTCGAGGTCAAGACCGAACTGGTCACGGTTACGTTTGACGCCGGGCGACCGGTTTCGATTAACGGCGTTGAGTTTGATGACCCGGTGATGCTCGTCGAACAGGCGAACGCCATCGGCGGACGCCACGGACTCGGCGTCTCTGACCAGATCGAGAACCGCATCATCGAGGCGAAGAGCCGCGGAGTTTACGAAGCACCCGGCATGGCCCTGCTCCACATCGTTTACGAGCGACTTCTCAACGCGATTCACAATGAGGACACCGTCGCGACCTATCACGAGCAAGGTCGCCGACTGGGTCGACTCATGTACGAAGGACGCTGGCTTGACCCGCAGTCGCTGATGCTGCGTGAGAGCATCCAGAAGTGGGTCGGATCAGCAGTCACGGGCGAGGTCACTCTGCGACTTCGCCGCGGAGACGATTACACGATCGTCGACACGTCGGGCCCATCGTTGAGCTACCACCCAGAGAAGCTTTCTATGGAACGCGTCGACGAGGCTGCGTTTGGGCCGGATGACCGCATCGGCCAGTTGACCATGCGAAACCTGGACATCGCTGACTCGCGCGAGCGCCTGACCCAGTACATGCGTCAGGGCATCATCACCGGTGAGGCGGCGAAACTCATCACGACGCCGCCGAAGAAAGCCGTCACAAAGAAGAAGTAACTAGCCGCGCGCGGTGACGACGGTGAGGGCGTTCACGTTCTAGTGCGCATTGACGAAGTCGAGTGTCGCCTTCGTAATCGCGGCGTGGGCGTTCGCCAAGCTGGCGGTTGCCACTCCGTCACCGAACTGCATTCCGTAGTCTCCAAATGATGCGTGGTTTGCGCCGGGAA
>WLDR01000195.1 GCA_009704705.1 Actinomycetota bacterium
CGTCGATGAGAGCTACTCCAACAGTTTAGGTCGTGAAGGCTCGCTCCGGCGGGCAACCGCAACACGTTCTCACCGATTGGGACGATTTACTGGGCGCGGAATTAGCGCGTGCTCGTCAGAGTTTTATCTAAAGAGTTAACACAGCCGACCACAGTAGGACTGTATTCTCGTACGAGAGTTTTCTGACGCGTAAACATGCTCAGGACGCGCTGGCGACAGGGGTGACCTTGCCGCGCCCCCCCATAGAGAGGAACGGCCATGGCCGAGGAAACACCCCGTGAGTACGGGCAAGGAACGTTTGGCGAGGCGAAGGTCTCGAAGCGGAAGATTCCTTTCCGCATCCGAGTGAGCTCATTCTTTGATGCCGCTCTGGGCAGCACGCGTGGATTCGCGTTGCTCGGTATCGCGTTCCTCATCACGCTGGCCCTCGTCATGACCGGCATTCAAGCAGGCATCGCGCTCGTGAATGTCTTGAACGACGATGCGTCTGACGCCAATAACTTCGTGAACGCCTTCTGGACACAGCTGTCGCGCATCCTCGCCGTCGGTGACGGTGGCACGTGGGGCGAGCGCATCATGGGCGTGCTCTTCTGGATCATCAACATCTCCATCAGCGCCGGTCTGATCGCATACATCACAGCTCAATTCATGGCGTTGTTTACGCGACTGGGTCGTGGTTTGAGCCCTGTGTTCGAATCGAAGCACACGCTGATTCTTGGATGGTCGCCACGCGTATTCCCGATTCTTCGTGAACTTGCAATCGCCAAGTCGAGCGAGCGCCGCCCGACGGTCGTCATCTACTCAGACGTACTTCGTCCCGAGATGAATGACGCGATTGCAAACAACTGCGGTGACCTCGGCAAACTTCGGGTCATCACGCGTCACGGTTCGATGACGAACCCCACAGAGGTCGCGCGTGCGAACGCCGGTGAAGCTCACTCGATCATCGTTCTTCGGGCAGACGAAGCGGGCGATGCATCCGTCGTCACGACCGTGCTCGCCATGCGAGCGACCATCGGTGACGTGCATCCCCCCGTCGTTGCCGAAATCGAAGACGAGCACATTGCCCGCACGATTGCGTCGGCTACCGACGGCCTCGTTCAGTCGGTCCAGTCGTCTGACATCATCGCGCGCGTCACGGCTCAGGCCGCGCGTCAGCCCGGGCTCGCATCGGTCATTCTCGACCTGCTCGACTTCAGCGGCAATGAGATTTATGTTGCCGAGGTTCCCGAGCTCGCCGGCAAGACATACGGCGATGCGTTGCTCGCGTTTGAGAAGTCGACCGTCATCGGTATCGAAACGGCGGATGGCAAGAACATACTGAACCCCGTTCCGACGCAGAAAATCGCTGCTGGTTCGAAGGTCGTCGTTATTGCTGAAGATGACAGCGCGATTGCCTTCACTGGCGTCTCGAACGTCAAGCCACTCGTGAAAGCGAAAGCGTCAGGCGCGAAGCAGAAACCACATCACCTGCTCGTTATCGGCTGGTCGTCGATGGGACACGCCGTTCTTGCTAACCTCGCGGATTACCTGGCGACCGGTTCGTCGATTCACATCCTGGCGCGCAAGGAGCTCGTTGCACCAGAAGAACTCAAGGGCATCAAGTTCGGCAAGATAACGCCGACCCTCTCGTTCGTTTCGGGTCGCATTGAAGAGGTCGTATCGGTTGCCGAACAGCGCAACTACGACGAAATCATCGTGCTGGGCTACCGCTCGCAGATGAGCCCGACCGACGCTGACGCTCAAACGCTTCTGACGATGCTTCAGATGAAGCACATCTTCGATGACGACTCGAACAAGGCCAAGCCAGCTCGCATCGTCGCGGAGATTCTCGACTCGACACTCTTGCCTCTCGCTCGCGCAGCTTCGTCGGATGATCTCGTCGTCAGCGATGTCTTGTCGGCATTGCTGATCTCGCAGCTCAGTCAGAACCCGCGCATTGCATCCGTCATTACAGATCTGTTCGATGCAGACGGTGCAGCAATTCACCTCGTACCGGTTGACGAGTTCGTTGCTCCGGGCAAGTCAGTGACGTTTGGTGAGCTCGTTGCCACGGGTCGTGGCGAAAAGTCGAGTGTCATCGGCTACCGTCACGCAGCGGAGGCAACGACCAACGAAGGCACGGGAGTCGTTCTCAACCCCGACAAGTCCCACACGATTACCGCGCGTGCAGGCGACGGAGTCGTGGTTATTCGCAACAGCTAACCCGATGAACTGAGGGCGGGTACAGTCTTTCACGTGCGTACTCACCTGTTCATCAACGGGAAGTCTCGATCAACGACCGAGGCCCTGACGGTATTCAATCCCGCTCGACCGGGTGAGATTGTGGGAAAAGCCGCCAGCGCTTCGGTCGTTGACGTTAGCGATGCGATTGCGTCGGCGCACGATGCGTGTGCCTCGTGGTCGACCCTCCCGCCGCAGGAGCGTGCGACCGTGTTGGCAGCAGCAGTGGATGGCATCGCCCAAACGCGCGACGACGACGCACTTCTTCTTGCGAAAGAAGTCGGCAAGATTGTGCACGAGGCATGGGTTGACCTGCTGGTATTCGAGATTCGATGGAATCTCGCCCTCGAGCTGGTTGACGAAGTGGATGCGACGCTCGAGCTGTCGCCGGCACCGGGCATGCCGGTCTCAACAACCATCGAGCACCAGCCTCTCGGTGTGGTCACGATTATCGTCCCGTTTAACTGGCCAGCCGCAATTCTGGCTGCGTCGTTGCCTCACGCTCTCCTCGCCGGCAACACGGTGATTGTCAAGCCACCACCGACCGCGCCACTCGCACTCACGCAGCTTTTGCACCGCGTCGCCACCCGACTCCCTGCCGGCGTGCTGAACGTCGTGACGGGTGAGAATGCGAACGTCGAAGCGCTCATCGCTGACGACCGCATTGCGAAGGTGTGCTTCACCGGCAGTGTGGCCGGCGGAAAGACGGTGATGTCGCTCGCCACGCGGTCACTGACGCGTGTGACGCTGGAACTTGGTGGCAACGACCCCGCGATTCTTCTTGCGGATGCGCTCATTGACGACACACACCTTGACC
>WLDR01000196.1 GCA_009704705.1 Actinomycetota bacterium
GCCACACCTGCAAGCGACAGACGATAACCCTCTCGCCACGACAACAGCGTCACGATGAGGTAGGTAATGACCGCGGCGACAGCGAGAGAGAACACCGTAACGAGACCCAGTGCCCGATATTGGAACAAGGAATAGACCACAACGAGGATCAATCCGATGAGACCGGCGAGAAGTCCGCTTTGAAGCTGGGTAGTTCCCAAGGTTGCAGAAATGGTGTCGGAGCTTTGGACCTCGAAACCAATCGGTAAGGCTCCGTACTTCAGCTGGTCAGCAAGAGTCTTTGCGGTGTCTTGGGTAAAGCCACCACTAATTTGTGGCTTTCCGTCGGTGATGACTGCCTTCGTGGCTGGGGCCGAAATCACCTTTCCGTCAAGCACGATGGCGAACTGATTCTGGGAGCCAGTAAGAGCGTTAAGGCGCGCGGTGATGTCTGCGAACTTCGCAGTGCCAGCGCCATTGAACACGAGGTTGACAGCCCACTGACCGGTGGACGAACCGGTCTGAGTCGTGATGAGCCCGGCGCTTGCATCGCTGATGTCGCTACCGCTGAGTTCGACCGGTCCGAGGATGAACTTCGCGGTGTTCGTGTCGTCGCATGTGACAAGCGGCTCGTCTGCGGGTGCAGAGTTCACTGTTTGCGATGCCTCCGAGCCACAGGTGAAGGCAAGGAATCTTGATTCAAGCTCAGGGGTGATCCAATTCAGATCCGAGCCGTTCGACGGCGCAATGGATGGCGTGTTGGGAAGATTCGGGTCATAGACGGGTGTAATCGTCGCACCGTCAGCACCAACCTGCTCTGACGAGGGCGCACCAGCAACGAGGACCGGTCGAAAGTCAAGCTTTGCCGACGCCTGAATGCGCGCGAGCGTCTGATCGTCCGGCTGTCCAGGTATCGAAACAACGATGTTGTTGCTTCCCTGAGTGTTGATCTCAGACTCAGAGACTCCCGCAGCGTCAATGCGCTGACGAATAATCGCAACGGCTTGACTGAGCTGATCTTCGCTCACTGTCTCTCCGCTTTGCAGCGTCGGAGTCAAGACAATTTGCGTGCCACCCTCGAGGTCAAGGGCAAGTTTTGGTGTCCAACTGGCGCCACCCCAGAGCACGCCAGCGCCATTTGCGCCGATAAGGCCGATGATGAGAACGAGCAACCAAATGAGTGGTCGCCACGCTGCACGGTTGGAAGAAGTCTTGGCCACGAATTATGCCTTACCTACGGAAGATGGGGCCGAGAACTCGGCGACGAACGTTGAGGTCTAGTTGGCCTTCTTGGTTTCCGAGGCTCCAGCAGCTGGCATCTCTGGTGCATCTACGACCCGAACGACTGCTTGGCGAGCGACCGTCATCGTGGACTTCGGAGCAATTTCGAGAACGACCTTGTTGCTCTCGTCATCGACAGACTTTACGGTTGCGTAAACGCCAAAACTGGTCATGACCTCCACTCCCGGAACGACACGCTTCTGAAGGTCCAGTGCATCCTTCTGGCGCTTGCGACCGTTTCGGATCATGAAGATAACGAGGACACCGAGAACGGCGACCATCAAGAGAGTGGTGAAGTCAAATCCTGCAAGGTTCATAAGAAACAGACTGCTTTCATGAGAAAAATTAGCGCGATTGCGCCCGTTCAGTATAGGTCACTAAAACAGAGAACTTGAGGGCGCGGGAGCAGCAAGGCCGAGGTGACGGAACGCATCGTTGGTCGCGGTGCGGCCTCGAGCGGTACGAGTCATGAAACCCTCCCTGATGAGAAACGGTTCAACAACAGCCTCGATCGTCTCAGAATCCTCACCGATTGAGACGGCGAGCGAATTCAGCCCGACTGGTCCTCCACTAAACCGAACAACGAGGGCCTCGAGAACCGCTCGGTCAAGCCGGTCGAGACCGCGTGCATCCACGTCATACAACGACAACGCAGCATCCGTCGCCGCGGTGACGTCTTTCGAGGGATGGACTTCGAGGTAATCCCTGACGCGACGAAGCAGGCGGTTTGCGATACGTGGAGTGCCTCGAGAACGGCGGGCTATCTGGAGGAGGGCATCCGCCGGCATGTTCACGTTCAAGAGTTCGGCGGAACGCGTCACTACTTGCAGGAGTTCGTCGGCACTGTAGAACTCGAGATGGCCGGTAAATCCGAATCGGTCACGCAATGGGTTTGCCAGAAGCCCCGTTCGCGTCGTTGCGCCGACGAGTGTAAACGGTGGCAGGTCGAGCGGAATCGACGTCGCGCCGACACCCTTTCCGACCATCACATCCACGCGAAAATCTTCCATAGCCAGGTAGAGCATCTCTTCAGCAGAACGAGCCATGCGGTGAATCTCGTCGATGAAGAAAACATCGCCGGGCTGAAGCGAAGACAACAACGCAGCAAGGTCTCCCGCGTGCTGAATTGCCGGGCCGCTTGAGAGGCGCAAGGGTCGGTTTCCCTCTTTGGCGACAATCATGGCCAGCGTTGTTTTGCCGAGACCTGGCGGGCCGGCGAGCAGAACGTGATCCGGGGTGCGACCAGCGCTTTCGGCGGCCTGCAGTAAGAGACTGAGTTGGCCAACAACCTTTTTTTGTCCAACGAAGTCCGCGAGTGCGCCGGGTCGCAGCGCACCTTCATACGCAGTTTCGGCGTCGTCAACGTGTTCTGGGCTGGTTTCGTCGCTCCGAGACAGTTCGGAGCGTTCCTCGTCACTGCTCACGACTCACCTTGCCAGACGGCGCGGAACCTAATGACAGCAAAGCTTCGCGCAAGACGGTTGCCGCGCTCGCGCCGGAGTCACGAGCAAGCACAGAACGAACAGCGTCACTCGCGCTTCGCTCGTTCCACCCGAGTCCGGTAAGTGCAACGACCACAGATTCAGAAATGGATGATGTTGACGCCGTCTTTACCGACGATGGCTTTCCAATGCCGGCACCGTCGGAATCAAGATCAGCGAGGGCGGAGAGCTTTCCGGCGAGAGACACAATGATGAGTTTTGCCGTCTTTGGGCCAATGCCAGAGACCTTCTTGAACGCTCCGTCGTCTTCGTGAACGACTGCCAGGTACAGGTCGA